>NZ_JBKZWT010000474.1:0-2040 GCF_047759905.1 Sinomonas sp. G460-2
CCCGAACCGATTCCCGAGCCCGCACGGCGCTCGTCGCGCTCGCGGCGTTCGTCAATCCCGAGCTGGGACGAGATCGTCTTCGGCACGAAGGGCGAGTAGAAGCGCTTGAAACCCGCCTGGGACGGGCCTCACTCGCCGAAGGGCAGCAGCTGGTCCTCTTCGCGCAGCACATTGGCCACGGCGGCTGTACGGCGCTCGCGATGATGGCGGCGGCACAGCGTCTCGTAGCCCACCTCGACCTCGGCCGCGTCGGATTGCTCTGAGCGGACGTCGGCGACCAGCACCTGCTCGCCCTCGACGACCATGCGCCCCGCGACGGTGCGTGCGTTGTGGGTCGCGCGGCGCCCACACCAGCACAGGGTCTCCACCTGCAGCAGCTGGATCCGATCCGCGAGCTCCACAAGCCGCCGCGCCCCGGGGAAGAGCTCGGTCCGGAAGTCCGTGAGGATCCCGAACGCATACACGTCCGCCCCGAGCTCGTCGACCACGCGGGCCAGCTCGTCGATCTGCGCGGGCACGTAGAACTGGGCCTCGTCGCACACGAGGTAGTCCACCTCGTGGCCGGACGTTCGGAGCCGCACGACCTCGTCCCAGAAGCTCGTGCCCTCGGTGACCTCGGAGGCCTCGACCCGCAGCCCGAGGCGGCTCGTGATGACGGCCTCGCCCGCGCGGTCATGCTTCGTGAACAAGACGCCGCGACGGCCGCCGGCACGATGGTTGTAGTCCATCTGGAGCGCGAGCGTGGATTTGCCGCTGTCCATCGTCCCCGTGAAGAAGACGAGCTCAGCCACGGCGCCGCCGCTTCGACTGGACGCGGCCCGCGGCCCGGAACGCGACGAGCGGAACGTTCCGCTCCGCCTTCGTGAGCGATCCGTGCTGACCCACCATCGCGAACGCCGTGGGCCGCACGCGCCGGCCGTCGTAGAGCGCGAGCTCGCCGTGGACGGCCACGAGGACGTCACCGATGCGCTCGAGCACCTCGGGCCGCACAGCGCCGAAGAGGCCCTTGGCCACCGCCTCGGCGCGGGTCATGATCCACGCCTGGCGGCCGAAGCGCGCGCGCCACCGGTCGAGCACACGGCGAGCGGCGCCGTCGTCGTTCGGGTCCTCCAAGTGGAGGTGGACCATGCGGGGCTCGCCCGCAGTGTGCCTGACGCCGTCGATGAGCTCCGGCTCCGCGCCAAAGTCGATCCTGCGGTGCGCGGGGACGTCGACCATCCCGTGGTCCCCAGTCACGAGCACGAGCGTGCCGGACGGAAGCTGCCCGTCGAGCCGGCGGATGCTCGCGTCCACTTCCTCGAGCGCCTCCTCCCAGGCGGGAGAGGCGCAGCCGGACAGGTGCCCGGCCTTGTCGAGCTCGTTGAGATAGAAGTAGAGGAGCATCCTCGGTGCCGCGGCCATGGCCTCGGCCGCCGCGCTCGTACGAGCGTGCAGGGTCTCCGCCCCGATGAACGCCCCGCCGCGGAGGGCGGCGCGCGTCATCGCGGAGCGTTCGAACTGTGGGAGGCTCACCGTCGCCACCCGGACGGCCGCCTCCATGCGCTCGAAGACGGTGGGGAACGGCTGCCAATGGTCGGGATCGACGTCCGGGTCCCAGCCCCCGAGCTGGTTGACCACGCGGCCCAGGTGCGGCGCGAGCACGTCGTAGCCCACCATTCCGTGCTGCCCCGCGGGCAGTCCCGTGCCGAAGCTCGCAAGGGAGGCTGCCGTGGTGCTGGGAAAGGCCGCGTCGAGCGTTGTCGGGATTCCGCCCTGGCCCGCCTGGAGCTTGGCGCGAAGGAACGGCGTGTGTGCCGCGTGCTGGGTCAGGAGCTGGCGGCCCAAGCCGTCCACCATCACGACGCACACGCGCGTCGCGGCCGGGAGTCCCAGAGTGTTCTCGAAGCCCGGAACCCCGAGCGCGGCGGCGCTGCTCGGGAGGATCTCGGCGACGCTCCGGCGCCCGTAGGCGGGCGGGTCCGGCAACGGCTGGCCTCCGGAGGGCTCCCCCGCGACAGACGACGGCGGCGTGAACGCCTGTGCGGTCTCGGTCGCCTCGGT
>NZ_JBKZWT010000475.1:0-2010 GCF_047759905.1 Sinomonas sp. G460-2
GAGCCCGCGGATCGCCTCCACCGCCCGGCCCGTGGCGACGGCGAGCCCGCGGTCGGCGCGGTCGCGTTCCATCGCGGCGGTGAACTGTTCCCGGGCATCGGCGAGGTTCTCGGCGACGATGTGCAACTGATTCGCCTGGCGGCCGCGGGTCATGCCGACGTATACGGCCGCCGCGCTCGTCTGGTCAGTGAGCCGCGTGTGCGACGCCAGGGCGGTCGCGCCCTGGACACCGTAGGCGGTCGCCGCATAGGCAAGGTGCGCATGCTCTGCCACGTACTCGGCAGGGAGGCGGATGCTCGCATTGCGCTTTCGACCGGTGACGCTCTCGCGCACCCACAGCGATCCGTCGGCTTCGACCTGCCGGACGCTCCAGGTCTGCCGGTTGGCGACGCCGAGCCGGGCGTCGTTGCGTCGGGTCTGGATCAGGTCGCCCGATCCGATGCCCAGCCCGTCGCTGCCCGTGGCCGTGCGGGCGTCGTCGACGATGCCCTGCTCCACTCGGCGGGCGCGGATCCGCTCGTTGAGGGCGGTGGCTTCCTCCAAGGTCGCGACGGTGATCGCGTCGCCCTCACGGGCGGTGCCGGCGATATGGGTCTGGGCGTCGTCCTCGCTCGCGTGGATCCGGACGAGACCGAGTGCGGCGAGCTGATCGAACACGGCGCCGGTGTCGCGGCCGTCGCGCATCGCGAGGGTGAGGTCCGCGTAGGCGGGATCGGCGAAGCGGTGCACGCTGGTCATCTGCCAGGTGCGGCCCCGGGCCTGGGCTGCCATGTCGAGCACTCCCCCGCGGCCCACAGCCGGGAGCTGCGCTCGGTCGCCGACCAGCGCGATGGTCGCTCCCGACTCCGCGGCGAGGGCAAAGAGCGCGAGGGCTGTGTCCTGGTCGAGCATCCCCGCCTCGTCGACGACGATCCGCTCGCCACGGCCGATCCGCGCCGCGGCGCGCGGGCCAACGTAGATTCGACTCGTTTCGGGGTCGATCGCGCCGCGGGCGAGGCGAGCCCAGACGCCGTCGTCGTTCCAGCGCCAGCCATGCGCGTGCACGAGGGCCGCAACCGAGTCCGCCGGCACGCCGAGTTCCTCGGCGGCGACCTGTGCGGCCTTCATGGTCGGGGCGACGACGCGCACCCGTCGCCCCGCGCGTTCGGAGGCGGCGATCGCGGCGACGAGCATCGTCGTCTTCCCCGCACCGGCAGCGCCCTCGACGACGACGAGCGGATCCGCCGACGCAACTGCCGCGGCCGCTTCACGCTGGTCCGGATCGAGGCCGCTGGCCTGGGCGAGGCCACCGGGATCGGGACGCCTGGGCTCGGCGTCGGCGACGCGGGCGGCGAGGAGGTCGCGGAGCCTCGTCTCGGCTCCGATCACGCGGACGCTCGTGAGGTGGGCGACGTGCTCAGGTGCGGGTGCGCCGGGCGGGAGGAGCGAGAGGCAGTCCTGAAGGGCGAGTCGGGCCGCGAGGCCGACGAACTCCCGCAGCTCGTCGCCGGTTGCGCACACCCCGTGCTCGGTCACCACGTGAGTGATGTGCTCGGTGACGGTGTGCGTGGTCCATGCGGAGGCGCCGGCGGCGCAGCGGTCGAGGGCGCGGGAGGCGATCTCCTCGATTGAGAGGTCGTCGAGTGCAACCACCGTGGGCGGTGCCGGTCGCGTGAGGGTTGCGGGGTCGTACCCGGCCCGACGGAGCTCGGCGACCCACCCGGCCTCCTCGGCGAGGCTGGTCGGTTTCTTCGCCGGTCGCTCGTGCGCCCATGCCTTCGCCTGCAACCGCGCGGTGACCACCGGACCGGGGATCTCGCCGGAGTGCGCGGCCTCCCATTCGGCTGCCAAGCGGGCAAGGTTACGCTCCACCTGCGCGGCCCGCTTGCTCATCACCGCGTTGAACGGCTGCAGTTCGGCGACCTCGCCGGTGACGGGATCCAGTGTCAGCCCGTGCCGGTCGAGCACCTCGGCCAGCACAGGATGGGCGGCGATCACGGCTGTGCCGAGCGCGCGGATTGCGCCCTGCTG
>NZ_JBKZWT010000476.1:0-1998 GCF_047759905.1 Sinomonas sp. G460-2
GAGTCCGGGGCCGCGGCGAGCCGCGCCGCCCGGTGTGATCGTCGTCATAGGGACAGTGTACCGCATAAGTTACTGGCGAGTAACAAGAGGGCAGGGTCCGCGCGCGGGGAGCGGCGCGATCGTCCGCCGCCCACGGCGCCGCGAAATTGTAGGGTTCCTACACACGGAGCCCGAACACGGCTTACTAGACTGTGGTGACGGCGCCGCCGATTGTGCGGAACCTACATCCGATACGAATTGCCGATCGAGAGCTGGAGCACGTGACCCACGACCTCACCACGACCGCAGGCAAGATCGCGGACTTCCGCGAGCGGCGGGCGGCCTCGCTGCTCCCGTCCGGCCCGGAGGCAGTCGAGAAGCAGCACGCGCGCGGCAAGAACACGGCGCGCGAGCGGATCGCGATGCTGCTCGACGAGGGATCGTTTGTCGAGTTCGACGCCCTCGCGGTGCACCGCTCGACGGCGTTCGGGATGGCCAAGAAGAAGCCCCTGGGCGACGGCGTCGCGTCCGGGTACGGCACGGTGGACGGACGGCTCGTGGCCGTGTACAGCCAGGACTTCTCGGTCTACGGCGGCTCGCTGAGCCAGGTCAACGGCGAGAAGATCGTCAAAGTCCAGGAGTTCGCGCTCCGCAACGGCTGCCCGGTGGTCGGGATCAACGACGGCGGCGGCGCGCGCATCCAGGAGGGCGTCGCATCCCTCGCGATGTTCGCGGACATCTTCCGGAACAACGTCGCCGCCTCCGGCGTCATCCCCCAGATCTCGCTCATCATGGGCCCGTGCGCTGGCGGCGCGGCCTACTCCCCCGCTCTCACGGACTACGTGGTCATGGTGGACAAGACGAGCCACATGTTCATCACGGGCCCCGACGTCATCAAGACGGTCACGGGCGAGGAGGTGGACATGGAGACGCTCGGCGGAGCGCGGCAGCACAACGCCACGACCGGCACCGCGACCTATCTCGCCTCGGACGAGCAGGACGCGATCGACTTCGTGCGCGAGCTCCTCGACTACCTCCCGTCCAACAATCTCGTCGAGGCGCCGGTGCTCGAGACGGACGAGGAGCTCGAGGCGACGGACGAGGACGCCGCGCTCGATGCACTGGTGCCCGATTCGCCGACTCACGGCTACGACATGCGGACCGTCATCGAGGCGATTGTCGACGACGGCGCGTTCCTCGAGATGCAGTCGCTCTACGCGCCGAACGTCATGATCGGCTACGGGCGCATGGAGGGCCACACGGTCGGCATCGTGGCCAACCAGCCCATTCAGTTCGCGGGCACGCTCGACATCGCCGCGTCGGAGAAGGCAGCGCGCTTCGTGCGGCACTGCGACGCGTTCAACGTCCCGATCATCACGCTCGTGGACGTCCCCGGCTTCCTGCCCGGCAAGGACCAGGAGTTCCAGGGCATCATCCGCCGCGGCGCAAAGCTCCTCTACGCCTATGCCGAGGCGACCGTCCCGAAGCTCACGGTCATCTGCCGCAAGGCCTACGGCGGCGCCTACATCGTCATGGGATCGAAGAAGCTCGGCTCGGACCTCAATCTCGCGTGGCCCACGGCGCAGATCGGCGTCATGGGCGCGCAGGGCGCCGTCAACATCCTCTACCGCCGCGACCTCGCGACCGCCGAGGCGGACGGCGGCGATGTCGAGGCCAAGCGCGCCGAGCTCATCCGGCAGTACGAGGAGGAGCTCCTCAACCCGTACCAGGCCGCCGAGCTCGGCTACGTGGACGCGGTCATCGCGCCGTCGGAGACCCGCGTGCAGCTCATCCGCGGCCTCCGCGCGCTTCGGGACAAGCACGCGTCGATGCCCGCCAAGAAGCATGGGAACATCCCGCTGTGAGCGCCGAGCTCCCCGGCGCCGGGGAATCCACGGCAGCGCACGACGGCGTGGACGCGCCCGCCGCGCTTCCCCGGGCCGTCGCGGCTGACGCCCCGGACGCACCAGAGGTAGTGGTTCGGGTCACCAAAGGCAACCCCACGCCCGAAGAGCTCGC
>NZ_JBKZWT010000477.1:0-1994 GCF_047759905.1 Sinomonas sp. G460-2
CGCGCGGTGGGCGGGGGACGGGTGAGCTGGCTCGGAACCGTGGCTCGGCGTGGTCATGGTGCGGGGTCCTGTCCGTCATGGTGTGGGGTCCCGTCCGGGCGGTTGCAGGGTCTCTGCCGGGGCCGGGTGGCGGGTCTCCAGACAGTATGTGCCCCCGATTACAGAAGTAGAAGTGATTGTTTCTGACGCATAATCATGGGGAAAGCCGAAGAATTGGAGTCCTGCCATGCTCGAGATCCGCCGCCTCCGCCTCCTGCGCGAGCTGAGCATCCGTGGGACCCTCGCCGAGGTCGCCGACGCGCTCGCGTACAGCCCTTCGTCGGTGTCGCAGCAGCTCGCGCTCCTCGAGAAGGAGGTGGGCGCCGAGCTCCTGCGCAAGTCCGGGCGTCGCGTGGTGCTCACCCCGCAGGCGCTCGTGCTCGTCGAGCACACGAGCGAGCTCCTCGACGCGCTCGAGCGCACCGAGGCCGCTCTCGCCGCGAGCCAGAGCGAGGTCCGCGGCACGGTGCGGCTCGCGGTCTTCCAGACTGCCGCCCTCGCGCTCATGCCGGTTGCTCTGCGGACCTTGCGAGGGCAGCACCCGGAGCTCCGCGTCGAGATGGTGCAGCACGAGCCCGAGACTGCGCTCCACGAGACGTGGGCACGGGACTTCGACGTCGTCGTGGCGGAGCAGTACCCCCAGCACGCCGCGCCACACTATCCGGGACTCGACCGCGAGCACCTCACGCGGGACGCGATCCGGCTTGCCGTTCCCCCGCGCGGCGCGGGTGAAGCGTTCGACGGCGTCGCCCGGCTCGCGGACGCCGCCCACCTGCCGTGGGTCATGGAGCCGCACGGGGCCGCGTCGCGGCACTGGGCCGAGCAGGCGTGCCGCTCGGCCGGATTCGAGCCCGATGTCCGGTACGAGACGGCCGACCTCCAGGCCCACGTCCGGCTCGTCGAGTCCGGGAACGCCGTCGCGCTCCTTCCCGATCTCGTGTGGGTGGGCCGTGCGCCGTCGGCCCGGCTTCTCGACCTCGACGGCGCGCCGCATCGCACGGTGTTCACGTCGATGCGGGCCTCGAGTGCGGGGCATCCCGTCATGCAGGCCGTGCGGGCCGTGCTCGAGGAGACCGCGCGGGCGTTGCTGCCGTGAGTCTCTGAGCGGGCCGGCGTCAGCACGTCGTTTCGCGCCATTGACCGGCCCAGATCGGCGGGCTTACGCTCCCGCCGTCGGCAGACGTGGTCGGAACGGGGAGTCATGCCCGGCGTCAGATTCACGCTGATCAGGAGGCCGCCCCATGTATCGAGTTCGTTCCGTCTCCATCGTCCAGTACGGAAAATTCCGCGAATTCGCGGGTCTTGTGAAAAGGCTCTCGGATGTCTGCGAGGCCAAGGGCTGGGTCAAGCCCCGATTCCTGGTTCCAACGGCCGGCGCCAACAACGAGGCCATCATCGAGTTCGAATACCCCGACCTCGCCACGTTCCAGGCCGAGAATCGCGCGCAGATGACCGATCCCGAATTCATGGGGCCGTTCCGCGAATCCGCGCAATACGTCTATCCCCAGACCTCGCGCACCGAGATGTACGAGGACGCGTTCGACATCGCGTGAGCCACCACCAAGTGAAGGCCCGGGCGCGCCCGGGCCTTCACTGCGGAGTCATGTATATTCGGGGCGGCGAAGCCACCGTCACGGAAGGGACCGCGCCGTGAATCTCGAGGAGCGCGCTCCCAGCCTGGCCACGGTTCTGCGCGAGTGGGGCCGGATCGGCTGCATCGGCTTCGGTGGTCCGCCCGCGCACATCCGGCTCCTGCGGCAGCTGTGCGTGGAGCGGCGGAAATGGATCGGCGCCACCGAGTTCGAGGACGCGATCGCCGCCTGCAACCTCCTTCCCGGCCCCGCCTCGACCCAGTTGGCCATCTACTGCGCGTCGCGGGTCCGCGGACGCCTCGGGGCGCTCGTCGGCGGGGCCGCGTTCATCGTGCCGGGCCTCGTGGTCATCCTCGCCCTCGC
>NZ_JBKZWT010000478.1:0-1974 GCF_047759905.1 Sinomonas sp. G460-2
CAGCCACGGCAGGATCGCGATAACGTTGATCGCCGCCCACCATCCGATCGACCCGCGCCACCCGACGGCGCCGGCTACGGGGACCGCGAGCAGCGGCGGGACTGTGGTCCCGAGGCTGATGATCATCACGTAGAGCGCGGTCAGGATGCCGATCTTCTGCGGGAAGTACTTCTTGACCATGGGTGGCAGCACGACGTTTCCCGCGCCCATCCCGGCAAGCGCGACGGCCGAGGCCGCGAGGAACGTCACGGTGTCGGGCGCGAACGCGCGGACGATCTGGCCCAGCGCGGCGGCAGCCATCGCTATGACGGCAATGGCTTCGACGCTCCGCCTCCGCATGAAGAGCGGCGTCACGAGGCCGGCGATCCCGAACAGCGCCGTGGGCAGCATGCCGAGGATGCCGACGAGCCACGACGGGAGGAACAGCTCCTTCGAGATCTCGCCTGTGAGCGGCGGCACGCTCGTCACCGCTGTTCGAAGCGTGAACGCGACGATCAGGATCCCTGCCGCGGCGAGGAGCCCGCCACGCACGGTGGACTGGCCGGCTCTCGTGCCGGCCTGGGCTATCGCCTGGGGTTCCGCTTCGCTCACCCTAAAACGCTACAGCAGTCCCGGGATACCAAACATTGCTCTGGGCGGCGAAAGGCCGTGATTCCGGCCACGACCGGGCCCTGACCAACCCGCGGAACCACAGCTGGCCGGCTCTCACAGCCAGCGCACAGCCCCCGCGTCGTTGAACGAGTCCGGCCCCGGCTACGTTTAATGGACAACCGTCCCCGCCGTCCAGGGACCGCCGACCGCAGGAAGCCGCCACATGCTTGACTCCCCCGTGCCCACCACCGCACCGAACTCGCGCGTCACGCGCAAAGTCGCCTTCACCGCGCTGGCGGGGGCATCGCTCGTCGGCGCCGTGGCGGGGTGCGCGCCGTCGAACGCTGCGGCGCCCGGCCCGGCGCAAGCGGGGAACAGCGCGCCCTCAGCGCCGACGACGGCGGCCCCCACCTCCGCGGGTTCCGTCGGCTCGAGCGCCCACATCTACAGGGACGGCACGTACAGCGCGGACGGACGCTACACGTCCCCCAACGGGCCCGAGACGGTCGGCGTCACGCTCACGCTCGCGTCCGGGGTCGTCAAGGACGTGCAGATCACCCAGCACCCCACAAGCGCGAACACGGCGATCTACCAGAAGCACTTCGCCTCGGGCATCAAGGATGTGGTGGTCGGCAAGAAGCTCGACGATCTCAACGTCGGTGTCGTCTCCGGCTCCTCGCTCACGGGCCAGGGCTTCAACGACGCCGTCTCGATCATCAAGGGCGAAGCCTCCTAGGACCGCCCATGGAGTCGTTCACGTTCGAGGCGATCGGGACCCTGTTCGGGATTGGTACGAACCGGCCGCTCGGCGATGCCCTCGAATGGACGCTGCTGCGCGAGGCCGAGCGCTTCGACTGGGTCTGGTCGCGCTTCCGGCCGGACTCGCTCGTCGCGCAGATGCGCGCCGGGACGGGCACGTGGGACCTCCCGGCCGAGAGCGCGAAGCTCTCGGAGCTGTATGCGCGCCTCTACCGTGTGACCCGAGGCGCCATGAATCCGTGGATCGGCTCGAGCCTCGAACGCATCGGCTACGGGCCGGGCTATGAGCTCGTCCCGTCGGGACCGCCCGAGCCAGCCCCGCTGTGGGACGGCGACCACGTGTGGGAGGGCACCGCCGTCGTCCTGACGTACCCGGCCGTCCTCGACATCGGCGCCGCCGGGAAGGGGCTCCTCGTGGATCGCTTCGGGGAGATCCTCGCTGAGGCGGGGCACCGCGAGTTCGTTATCGACGGGAGCGGCGACGTCCTGCACGCGGGGGCCGAGCCGGTCCGGGCGGCGCTCGAGCACCCGTACAACGCCGACGAGGCGATCGGCCTCGTCGACTTCCAGGACATGGCCCTGTGCGCGTCGGCGGGCAATCGCCGGGCGTGGGGCGACGGATTC
>NZ_JBKZWT010000479.1:0-1958 GCF_047759905.1 Sinomonas sp. G460-2
GCCATCCCGGCGCCGTACGGCCCGTACGGCCCGTAGGCGCCTGGCACCTTGCCCTGCTGATGCAAGTGCCACTGCTGCATCGTGAACACCCGGACGGTGATCACCACGAGCAGGGCAATGATGATGAGCGCCAGCAGGAGGACGAGCCACAGCGGGCCCATTCCAACTCCACCCCAGCGAACCATCGCAACCTCCAGTCACGGAACGTGGCGACCACGGCCCCCTCGCCGCCATACGGCCAGCGTACGGCGGGCAGCAGTGAACTGCCTGTGACAAGATCACGAAATAAGTGGCGATGGGCCCTAAAGTCCCTAGCCACGAGCTGCCCGTCGGCCCAGAATGTACCAACCAATCGTGAGAGCCAATCGAGTCGAGCAGTCGGACAGACGGAGGGATGCCGTGCAGCAGGCCACGCGACATGACGGGGAGCATGAGCGGCCGCGAGAGGGGAATGGCGCGGCCCGCGTGCGTGTGTTCATCCTCGACGACCACGAGCTCGTGCGTCGAGGACTCCAGGAATTGCTCGAGGACGAGGGCTTCGAGGTCGTGGGAACGTCGGGCAGCGCCGCGGAGGCGGCCCGCCGGATCCCCGCCTTGCACCCGGACGTCGCCGTGCTCGACGTCCGGCTCCCGGACGGCACGGGGATCGAAGTGTGCCGCGATGTCCACACCGTGGATCCATCGCTGCGCTGCGTCATGCTCACGAGCTACGACGACGAGCAGTCCCTCCGGGGCGCGGTCCTCGCGGGCGCGAGCGGCTATGTGCTCAAGGAGATCCGCGGGACCGAGCTCGTGACGGCGCTGCGCCGGGCCGCGGCGGGTGAATCGCTCTTCGATCCGGTGGCGAAGGCCAGGATCCTCGATGGCCTCACCCCAACCCAGCCTGCCCTCGAGACGGATCCGCGACTCCAGCTCCTGAGCCCGCAGGAGCGCCGCGTCCTTGAGCTCATCGGGCACGGGCTCACGAACCGGGAGATCGCGGAGAAGCTCTTCCTCGCGGAGAAGACGGTCAAGAATTACGTCTCGTCCCTTCTCGCGAAGCTCGGCTACGAGCGGCGCACGCAGGCCGCGCTGTTCATCGCGAGGACCCGAACGGCCCGCTGAACCACCCGCCGTCGGGCGTTACCGACGCGAGGTCACGCGCTCCGAAGCGGTACCGCCCAGCGGAGCCGCGTCCCTCCGTCGCCCCCCGGGCCCACCTCGAAGGCGCCGCCGAGCGCGGCCGCGCGCTCCTGGACGTTCTTGAGCCCGCTGCGGCGGGTCGTGGGGCCGAGGCCTTTGCCGTCGTCCTCGACGACGAGTTCGAACTTGCCGTTCGCCACGCCGGCCGTGACCCACACGGACTCCGCGTCGGCGTGCCGAACCGCGTTGGAGACGCCCTCGGTGAGGACGGCGAGCGCCTGGTCGGCAACCTCGGGCGGGACGGCCGTGTCGATCGGACCGAGCAGTTCTACGCGCGGCGCCGAGGGCAGCGAGCCGGTCCCCTCCTGCACTACCCGGACGAGCCGCACGCTCAGGCTGTCCTGCTTCCGCGCCTCGTTGAGCGAGTAGATGGTGCTGCGGAGGGCCGCGATCGTGTCGTCGAGCTCGGACGTGATCTGCCCGACCTTCTCCTGCGCCCCGCCGTGCGGCAGGAACCGCCGGAGCCCCTGCAGGCTGAGCCCGGCCGCGAAGAGGCGTTGGATGACCACGTCGTGGAGGTCGCGGGCGATCCGGTCGCGGTCCGTGAAGACGAGCAGCTCCTCGCGGAGCCGGTGCGAGCGCGCCACCTGCAGCGCGAGCGACGCGTACGAGCAGTAGACCGGCGCCATCTCGAGGTCCACGGCGTGGAACGCGGCCGTCCCGGCGCGCCGCGCGAGCAGGAGCGCACCCTGATCCTGCCCGCCGTGCCCGAACGGCATGAGCAGCACGTCCCGGAAACGGTCGTTCCCGAACACGTCCGCGCCCTGCGCGACGAG
>NZ_JBKZWT010000048.1:0-19609 GCF_047759905.1 Sinomonas sp. G460-2
GTGGCTGCGGGAGCACGGCGTGGTCCCGGTGAGCTACGGCGACGGCGTCCTCGACCGGATCCGCGCGGCCGCCCCCGAGGGCGTCGACGCGTTCGTCGACACCTTTGGCAATGGCTACATCGATCTGGCCCTTGAACTCGGCGTCGCCAAAGACCGCATCAACACGATCATCGACTTCGCCGGGGCGGCCCGGACTGGAGTCAAGAGCGAGGGCATGGACGGTTCCGCGAACGCCGGTGTCCTGGCCGAGCTCGTCAGGCTCACCGCGGACGGGGACCTCGACGTTCCGATCGCCGCGAGCTACCCGCTCACCGAGGTCCGCGAGGCATATCGCGAACTCATGCACCGGCATACCCGCGGGAAGATCGTGCTCGAGCCGTAGAGACTCTTGCGGGTCAGGCGAGCAGCTCGCCCTTGTCGACAGTCGTGATGAACTCCGCGAAGAGCCCCGGCCACGCCATGATCCCGTAGGGCGTGCGAGCCACCACGATGCGGCTCCGGGGCATCCGGGTGTGCAGCTGATGCGCCGTCGTCAGCGGGTGCGAGCGGTCCCCGCTCCAGGCGAGGACCAGCGTCGGCACCTCGACGGCCCCGATGGTCTTCTTCTTCGGGAGGTCAGTGGTCGCCGCGCCACGCATGACCGTGGGCAAGAGGGTTTGCCGCACGGCGATGCTCGTCTCAGGCGCGTCGGCGAGCGCGGGCGGGGAAGGGGCCGTGGATCCTTGCTCGACGAACGCGGCGACACCCTCCTGCTCGACCAGGGCGGCATTGGCGAGGTAGATCTCGCGCTGCTCGGCCCTGCTCTTCCATGCGGTCGGGGGCGTGACAAGAGTCAGCGACTCGAATCGGTCGGGATCCTTCACGGCAGCATGCAGAAGCGTCCCGGTGCCCATGGACGGCCCCACCCCGTGGACGCGTTCCCCCGGAGCGACATGGTCAAGCAGGGCCAGAAGGTCGTCGGCGAGGCGGGGCCACGCGTAGTCGGCTTCATCCAACGTGCCGGTGGAGCGGCCATGGCCGCGAGCGTCATAGCGAAGGATCCGGTGACCCCGGAGCGCTCGGGCAAGGTTGAGGCCGAGCTGTCCGTCGCGCTCGCGGCTTGATGTCAGGCCGTGCAGTTGCACGACCAAGGGGCCGGTGGTTCCGGCGACATCGTAGTCAAGAGTCGCGCCGCGCGTCTGAAATGAGGTCACGAGCCCTCCGCGTACTTTCGCGAAACATCTGGGGCCTACACTACGGCACCATGCGCCTTACCACGGTGGCCCAGATGACCCTGCCTGAGGGGTCCCTCCACAGCTTCGCTGTGCGCTCCACGCCCGATCCGACGCGTGAGCTGCCAATATCGTTCGACCAGGGCCGTCACGTTGGCCGCGGTGATCGTGCGGGCTCATGGATGGCGGTGTCGTTCCGCCTCGCCCAGGCCCCCAGCCTCGCTGCGCTCGCCGATGCCTGGCGCGCGGCGATCGCGCGCCACGGAACCCTGCGCACCGTCTTCTCCCTCGAAGATTCTGGGGTCCGGCTGCACGAGGCAACGGTCGACGACGGCGTGTGGCGAGAGCATGAGGTGAGCCCCGGCGAAACGACGCGCAACGCGCTGCGTACGCTGCTCGACGCGGAGTGCCGCCCGTTTGCGGCGCCGTCGTATCTTCTCGCCGTCGTGCTGCCCTCTTCCGCCGAACCCGACCCGCGGCCGACCGTCGTCCTTGCCAGCGACCACGCGCACGTTGACATGTGGTCGCTGCTGATCCTCGCCCACGAGATTCGGGTTTGGGCCGATGCCGGGGACCCAGGACTCGACGCGCCTTCGCCGGGGACGGCCCTCGCTGATCCGCTCCCCGCGGCGTTCGTCGATCACACGCGTGCGCTCGCGGCGATGCCCGAGGCGCCGGCAGAGGTGATCGCGCACTGGAAGGAGATCTTGCGCGCCGGGGGCGGGGCGATGCCCGTGTTCCCCTTGCCCCTGGGGGATGTGTCGAAGCCGTCGTCGGCGATCGTCGAGGTCCGCGATGTGCTCGATGACGGTCAGCTTGCCCGCCTCGAAGAGCAGGCGCGCGCACGCGGGGTGCGAATTCTCCCCTTGGTCTTGTCCGAGCTCGCGCGGCTGTTCCGCGACATCGCGAACGCGCCGCTGCGTGCGGTGTTCCCGGTGCACTCGCGCAACGAGCCGCGGTGGCGCGACTCGGTCGGCTGGTACATCACCAATGCCGTGCTCGACGTCGCGGATCCCGACCCGGCGTCCTGCGCCGCGGCGGTCGAGGAGGCGGTGCGCCTCGGCGCCTTCCCCCTGGCCCCGATCTTTGACCGCATCGGCGGGAGCGAACCGCCCGGGATGTTCGCGCTCTCGTGGCTAGACGTGCGCCGGCTGCCCTTGCGCATCGACGCCTCGTACGAGCCGCAGTTCGTCTCGGCTGAGCTCCCCACGGACAACCTCATGATCTGGTTCATCGTCAATGACGACGGGCTGCACCTCCGCTGTCGCTACCCCAACAACGTCGTCGCCCGGGCAGCCGTGGGCGCATGGCTCGACGAGCTCACCGCCCGGATTGCGACGGCCGCCCTGTCTCCAGCCCGATCCGGGCGGTGGACTTCGTCGGATCGATGATTCTTGGTTCCCCTCTAGGTCGACGATCGGGCGCACGATGCGATGAACCGATCGAGGGAGCCCGGATCGATATAATGGTGCGCCTTGAGACCGGACCGCTCCGCCGCAAGGACGTTTGCGATGGTGTCATCGACGAAGAGGCACTCGGACGGATCCGTTCCGAGGGCGTCGACGACGGCCGAGAATGCTTCGGGCGAGGGCTTCGCCAGGCCCAGCGAACTGGAATTGAAGACGACATCGACCTCCGCGAAGAGGCCGAGGCGGTCCAGATCGGCATCGAGGCGGGTAGTGGCATTACTGAATAAGGCGACCCTGCGCCGTCGTCGTTCCCGGCGGAGGATGGCAAGCACGGCACCGTTGGTGCGTCCCGGTGGCGACGACCAGGCCTCTACGGCCGCCCGACCAGCGGCGCCGTGGGCGGCCTCGAGCTCGCGTGCGATCTCTTCGCGCCACTGCTCATCTGTGATCACCCCGGTGACTGCGAGGTGCAACCGGTCGGAGTTGCCGAACGCAGAGCGCGCGAGGCGACCAGCAGGAAGCCCGTTCGTCATTTCAGCATCGGCGATGATCGCCGGGTCCCAGATTCGGAGTACCCCGTCGAGATCGACGACGAGTGGCCCAAGCATGCCAGCAGCCTATCCGGGCCCGCGTTCCGTCCTTGCCGATGTGGCTGATTGGAGGTCAGGCGGCCCCCGCGGCGGAGAGGATGTGTGATCTCCTGGCTTTGAGGTAGTCGATGTCGTTCCGGTAGATCGTGACGTGCCCGGCGAGGTCGGCCCGGTTTCGGCGCTCTGCCTCCGAGGCGGTGAATTGGGCCAGTTCGTCCAGTCGCACCTCGGCGACCGTGAGCGTGTCGGCGGCCGAGAACTGGGCACCGTAGGCGCGCAGCAGTAGCCCGAGTCGCCGCCCTTGCTCCGCGGCGCTGTCTCCCGATCTACGGTCAGGGTTCTCGGGTCCGGTGAGAGGGCAGAGCCGATAGGCAAGATAGGCCACATCCCACACGCGGGGGCCGGGAGACATGAAGTCCCAGTCGATCACTCCCGAAATCCGACCGTCTCGGAAGACGAAGTTATACGGGGCGAAGTCGTTGTGGCAGATGACCTCGGCGGGTTCGTGGGCCTGTCCCCGCCAGGCGGCCTCGGCCACGGTTAGGCCGACGGTCGCGTCGTGGAGCTCGCGGAGGCGCGCTGCGGCGTCGGCCAGGAAGGAGTCCTCCCAGACCCATTCGGGAAGCGGGTATGACGGCACAAAGCCGGGCAGGAATCCCAGAGTCTCGCGTCCGGCCTCGTCAACGCCATGAACCGTTGGCACCCAGACGAGCCCTTGGCTGCGCAGAGCCCGGAGTACCTGGTGGACCGTTGGGGCCCAAGGGCCGCCGCTTCGCCGCACTGTTTCGCCGATACGGACAACCTCGTTCATGTTCCCGCCTGAAAGCGCTTCCTCCATGGGACCAAGCTACTTGCGGGGCACATTCCGTACCCAGCCGCAGTCTCCCCTTGGCCTTGGCGAAGAGTGTCCGATGCTCGATCCCTCTGCCTACCGGTCTTAGCTTCCATCTGCGAAGCGCTGAAGCTCCGCTGTCATCCGGCGCCGAGGCCGAGTTGGTCGAGGGTTGCCTTCGCGGGTGCCGGCCCGCCGCAGGACGGGCCAAGCGGCGAAGGTCCTTTGTTAAGCCTCGGGAGGGGTCTCGGCGGACCTGACCCATCGGGAGCCGGGGCCCTCCGCAGCGGCCGCGTCGTTTGGGTTGAACAGCGTGCAGCGCCCCAATGAGAGGCAGCCGCAGCCGATGCACCCGTCAAGATCGTTCTGGAGGGCTTGGAGTTCGGCGACCCGAGCTGCGACGAGCTGTGCCCACTGGGCGCCGATCCGTGTCCATTCCCGCTGGCTCGGTGCACGATCTGCTGGGATGCTGTGGAGCGTTTGGGCGATTTGTTCGAGCGACAGCCCGACCCGCTGTCCTGCCGCGATCACGGCCAGGCGGCGCAGCGTGTGCCTCGGGAACATCCGCCGGCCGATCTCGGACCGTACCGCGTGGATCAGGCCGCGCTCTTCGTAGTACCGCAGAGCCGACACGCTGGTTCCCGAGCGGCGCGCGACGTGGCCGATCGTCAGCAGCTCGTCGGGAGCGATCCGTGCCATCCTCACAGCATGCCCGCCAGTCCGGAGAGGCTTCAACCCAAAAGGGACTTGACCTCAAGTCCGCTTGAGCAGGTTGGGTGGTGCCCATGCACATCAGCTCAGTCGCCTTCGACAGCGGAGACCTCGCCCGAGCGGAGTCGTTCTACGGCTCCGTCCTCGGGCTCCCCACGATCCACGACGACGGAGCGCTGACCATTCGGGCAGGATCGTCACTCCTGACGCTCCGCGAGGGCCCGATCGGGCCCGGCAGGCAGCATCTTGCCTTCACGATCCCGCGCCTGTTGTTCGACGGCGCAAAGCAATGGGCGATCGACCGGGTGAGGCTGCTGTGCGATGACGAGGGCAAAGACGAATTCGAAGCCTCATCGCATTGGAACGCCCGCTCCCTCTATTTCGAGGACCCGGACGGGAACATCCTCGAGTTCATCATCCGCCGCGACATTGTGGACAATCGTGGCGGCCAGTTCCGGCCGGAGCGCATCCAATCCATCAGCGAAATCGGCGTTGCAGCCGAGGATGTTCCCGGTACCACTTCTCAGGTCGAATCGGTGCTTGGCATCACAGGGTATGGCGGCGGCGCCTCGGCGTTCCAGCCCGTCGGGGACCTTGAGGGCCTCCTCATCCTTGTGGCCCCGGGCCGACACTGGTTCCCCACCAAGACACCGAACGCGGCAGGGCGGCTCACAGTCCACATCGCTGGCAGAAGCGCTGGCACGATCAGGCCCAGTCCCGGCACGGTGATCCATTCGTCGATTCAGGAATCGGGGTAGCGGGTATGGCATTGAGCCGAGCTCTGGAAGCGGTGTCGCAGTATGTGGAGGCCGCTAGCGATCCGCCCAGCTCTTGGCGGTCATCAGGTCGGCGGCAACCGCATCCCAAGCCAAAGCGTCCAACGGTCGATGCGCTCCGTGACCAGCACCGAGTCGTGCCACGGATCGTCGGCGAGAGCCTCCACTGCGTCCGCGGCGTCGGACGCGGAGACGACGACGAGTGCGGGGCCGGCGTCGACGTCGTCCCCCAACGGACCCCCGAGGAGCACGACGCCGCGGCGGACGAGATCATCCATGAAGGCCGCATGCTCGTCCCAGCCATCTTGGGAACGGCGCCCGCGTTGTGCGTCCCACTCAGGGCCGCGGCCGAGAGTTATCAGGAAGTGCGCCATGTCCTGACGCTACGGCCGGGCCCCCCGGATGCCAACCTCCCGATCGCTACCTCGGTGCAGCGATCGTCAGCGCCGTTCTCGCCGGCCGGTCCCCAGCGGGGCCGGTAAGGCTCAGGGCGCGATGTCGACTTCGGTCATCGACAGGCCGTGCTGGCCCTCGTCGGAAGTCACGCGGTCGAGGACCCACCCCTGGCCGGCGCGTTTGAACGTCGCGGTCTCCTTCGCCACGTATTTCGTCGGCACGTCGCTCGGGCCGTTCGCGGCGGAGGCCAGGTACAGCGTGGTCGTCTCGGTGAAATGCGCCTGCGCCGTGTCCCCGGAAGTCGTCCAAGACTTCACGGCAACCTCCGAGTCCGCCTTGATGTAGGTGAACCCCTGGCCTTTGAACCCCTTCTTCGACGCCTGGATGCGCGCCACGGCCCGTGCCCAATTGGCTTTGAACTGATCGGTCGTGCTGTCGTCGCTCAGCGTCGGCGCCGCGGTAGGGGTCTCAAGTGCAGCCTGGGTGCGGTCGCTCACCGCGTGCCCGAGGATCGCCTCGACTCCCGCGGGTGGCGCCTCGGGTGCGCCGAGGAACATGCCGCCGCACGCCGTCGTCGTCAATGCCGCGCCAAGCGTCGCCGCGATGGCAAAGGTGCGCCGTCGAAGAGCCATGATCCCCCTGCCCGGACCGATGCGCAGCCGAGGAGGGGAGCGCCACTGGTTTTGAAAGTGTTGCGGCAGTTCGGGGCCCGGTCAAGCACTGCCGAGGTCGGGCGCAGGGTGGTCCGCGATAGGGTGGGAACCATGCGTATCGCCCGTTTTGTTGTTGAGTCCGAGCCCCTCTACGGCGTGGTCCAGGGTGACCCCGGCCAGGAGCAGGTGGCCGTCATCAAGGGCGACCCGTTCTTCCAGGGCATCACGCCGACCGGGCAGGTCCACCGGCTCGAGGATGTGCGGCTCGTCGCGCCGATCATCCCGCGCAGCAAGATCGTGGGCATCGGGCGCAACTACGTGGACCACGCGAAGGAAATGGGCAACGAGCTCCCGACCGAGCCGGCCATGTTCCTCGTCGCGAACACCGCCGTCGTCGGCCCCGGCGACCCCGTGGTGCTCCCGGAGTGGACCGACGAGGTCTCCTACGAGGGCGAGCTGTGCGTGGTCATCGGCCGGATCTGCAAGGACGTCCCGGCCGAGAAGGCGGACGACGTCATCTTCGGTTACACCGTGGGCAACGACCTCACGGCGCGCGACAAGCAGCGCGCGGACGTCCAGTGGGCGCGCGCGAAGTCCTTCGACACGTCGTCGCCCCTCGGTCCCTGGATCGAGACCGAGCTCGACCCCGAGGACCTCTCGCTCGTGACGCGCCTCAACGGCGCCGTGGTCCAGGACGGCACGACGGCGGACATGGTCTTCGGCGTGCGCGAGCTCGTCGCCGCCGTGTCGCAGGCGTTCACTCTGCTCCCCGGGGACGTCATCATGACGGGCACGCCCGCCGGCGTCGGGCTCGTGCAGGAGGGCGACCGCGTCGAGGTCGAGATCGAGGGGATCGGCACGCTGTCCAACCCCATCGTGCGCCGGTAGCGATCTGGCTGGCTGCGGGCGGGCCGGCGCGGAGGGGGCTGTGGCCGCGCTTTAGAATGAGGTCACTATGACTTCCTCCGCCGCACCCTCTGCTGCCATCCCCACGGTCACCCCGGACACGCCCGTGCGCGTGCGCTTCTGCCCATCCCCGACCGGCACCCCGCACGTCGGCCTCATCCGTACGGCCCTGTTCAACTGGGCTTACGCGCGCCACACGGGCGGGACGTTCGTGTTCCGCATCGAGGACACGGATGCGCAGCGCGACACGGAGGAGAGCTATCAGCAGATCGTCGAGGCGCTCACCTGGCTCGGGCTCGCGTGGGACGAGGGCATCAACGTGGGCGGACCGCACGAGCCGTACCGTCAGTCGCAGCGCCTCGACATCTTCAAGGACGTCGCCGCGAAGCTGAAGGACGCGGGCTTCCTCTACGAGTCGTACTCGACGCCGGCCGAGATCGAGGCGAGGCACCGCGCCGCGGGCCGCGACCCGAAGCTCGGCTACGACAACTCGGACCGCGACCTCACGGCCGAGCAGGTCGCAGCCTTCCGGGCCGAGGGCCGCGAGCCCGTGCTCCGCTTCCGCATGCCGGAGGAGGACGTCGTGTTCAACGACCTCATCCGCGGCGAGATCCGCTTCAAGGCGGGGAGCGTTCCGGACTTCGTCGTCGTGCGCGCCGACGGCTCGCCGCTGTACACGCTCGTCAACCCCGTCGATGACGCCCTCATGGGCATCACGCACGTGCTTCGCGGCGAGGACCTCCTGTCTTCGACCCCGCGCCAGGTCGCGCTATACCACGCGCTCCACGCCGTCGGCGTCGCCTCCTACATGCCGCTCTTCGGCCACCTCCCGTACGTGCTCGGCGAGGGCAACAAGAAGCTCTCGAAGCGCGACCCGCAGTCGAACCTCTTCCACCACCGCGACCGCGGCTTCATTCCGGAGGGCCTGCTCAACTACCTCGCGCTCCTCGGCTGGTCGCTCTCGGCGGACGAGGATATTTTCACGGTCCAGCAGCTCGTCGAGAACTTCGACATCTCCTCGGTCCTGCCCAACCCCGCGCGGTTCGACCAGAAGAAGGCCGAGGCGATCAACGGCACCCACGTGCGCCTCCTCGAGGCCGTGGACTTCCGCGATCGTCTCGTGCCCTACCTGCGCGCCGCGGGCGTGGTGGGGGAGACCCTGTCCGCGCGCGACGAGGAGATCCTCACCGAGGCCGCCCCGCTCATCCAGGAGCGCATCACGCTGCTCGGCGAGGCCCCCGGGATGATCGCCTTCCTGTTCGCCGCGGACTCCGAGATCGAAGTGGAGGACGACGCGCGGAAGGGCCTCCCGGAGAACGTCACCGACGTCGTGGGCGCGGCTATTGCGGCGCTCGAGCCGCTCGAGTCCTGGACGGCGGAGGCGATCCAGGACGCGCTGCGCGTCGCTCTCGTCGAGGGCTTGGGCATCAAGCCGCGGCTCGCGTTCGGTCCTGTGCGCACCGCGGTGTCGGGCCGGCGCGTCTCCCCGCCCCTGTTCGAATCCATGGTCATTCTCGGCAAGGACTCGTCGCTCGCGCGGCTCAAGGCGTTCCGTGGCTGATCCGGTGCTGGCTCCGGTCGTCGGTGGCACGAAGCCGCTCCCGGTGGCCGGTGTGCTGCTCGACATCGACGAGACGCTCGTGGACCTTGAGGGCGCCATGTATCAGGCCCTTCGAGAGGTGACCGCGCCCTACGCGGCTCTCACGGAGGCTGGCTGGGTGACGCTGTGCGACACTTTCGGGCGACAGTCGGAGGACATCTACGACCGCTACGTTGCGGGCGAGATCACGTTCGCCGAGCAGCGCGTGCTTCGGGCCGAGCGTTCGCTCGCGGCCGTCGGCGCGGCATTCCCGGACGGCGCGGCCGCGGCTGCTTGGCTCGCCACTTACGAGACGGTGCAGCCTCGCTACGTCCGCGCGTTCGACGACGTGACGCCCCTTCTCGACGCCCTCGACGCCGCCGGGATCCCGTACGGGGCAGTGAGCAACAACGTGCACGACTACCAGCGCGCGAAGCTCGACCAGGCCGGCCTGGCCCGGATCGGCGTCCTCGTGGGCATCGACGCGGTCGGCGTAGCCAAGCCCCATCCGGCGATCTTCCGCGAGGGGCTGCGCCTGCTCGGAACGTCCGCGGGCGCGACCGTCTACGTCGGCGACAACCCGGGGCACGACGTCGTCGGCGCGGCCGGGGCGGGCCTCCGCGGGATCTGGCTCAACCGCACGGGGCGCGAGCTCCCCGAGGACGTGGCCAGCTCGGTCACCGAGCAGATCACGAGCCTCGGGGAGATCCCGGCGCTCATCGGGCTCGCCTAGATCCCTGCGAGCGGGCAGCCGGCAGCGATGCCAAGCCCGTCGCCACCTGGGCCCGGATCACGTCGTAAGGGGTTTCTCGAACTGTGGCCCCCGAGGCCCGGCGTGCCGCCTCTGCGATTTGGCAGCGCGGCTGGCGATCCAGTAGAGTAATTACTCGTGCTGAGGGGCACGGAGCGAATCGGACGGGCAGTTCGAGAGCCCCGGTCCGGATGACACCTTGGGATATGGTGTAATTGGCAACACTACGGTTTCTGGTACCGTCATTCTAGGTTCGAGTCCTGGTATCCCAGCTCCTGATGTCCGCGAGCGAGTGGCGGCTGACGGTCAGTAAAGTACGCGGCCCCATCGTATAGCGGCCTAGTACGCCGCCCTCTCACGGCGGTAACGCGGGTTCGAATCCCGCTGGGGTCACGAAGTTCGGCGGATTCTTCCGTCGGACTCGTTTATGCCTTCTTTGGAAGGCGCAGTGTGAGGCCCCATCGTATAGCGGCCTAGTACGCCGCCCTCTCACGGCGGTAACGCGGGTTCGAATCCCGCTGGGGTCACTGCAGAGAACACCCCCGGTCTTCGGACCGGGGGTGTTCTTCGTTTCGGTGGAGATCATCTGCACCCGAGAGGGTCAGGGGCGGGAGTTGGTGTACCCGAGACGTTCAGGGGAGCTTGGCGAGGGCGGCCTGGACCTTGAGCATGGTGCGGAGGTTCCGCGTTGTCGTCGTGGCCTTGAACTTCGCCTTGCCGGTGGCCTTGCCCATGGGGCTGTCGAGCGTTCCGCCGACGGGTGCGAGCCAGGCCGTCGCGACAGGGGAGAGGCGTGTGTGCTCCGTGCCGGATGCCGCCGCGAGCACCCATAGCTCGTCGAGCACCGAGGGCTCCGTGGAGAGCGTCACGTACGTATGGGTGCTGTCGTCGTCGGGAGGATACGGGCACGCGCCAACTGTTGCGTCGACGTCGTCCGCCGCCATGACGATGACCCACGCGTCGTAGCCGAACGATTCCCGCAGCGCGTTCTGGACGGCCTCCTTGAGCGCGGCCGCTCCCAGCTCCGAGCGCAGCACAGCGTTGCCGCTCGCGAGGAGCGTCGAGACGCCGGTGACGGGCAGTCGCGAGAGCGCGGCCTTGACGTCCGCCATCTTGAGGTTGATCCCGCCCACGTTGACCCCTCGGAGGAACACGGCGTAGGCGGTCACGGGATCTCCTGAGTGGGTGAGGGCTGTGGGCGGGTGGGCGGGTGAGGGCGGTGGGCGGGGGCGGAGAGAAAGGGTCAGTCGTTCGCTTTGCGGAGCGCCTCCGTGAGGAGCCGCGCCGCGCTGCAGACCACCTCAGCATGCTGACGGCCTGGCTGGCGGGTCAAGCGCTCGATGGGGCCGGAGATTGAGACCGCGGCGATGACGCGACCGGACGGCCCGCGGACCGGCGCCGAGACGGAGGCGACCCCCGGCTCCCGTTCGCCGAGCGACTGAGCCCACCCCCGCCGTCGTACGCCAGCCAAGACGGTCGGTGTGAAGCGCGCGTTGTTGAGCCCCTCGAGGAGGCGGTCGTGGTCCTCCCACGCCACGAGGACCTGCGCCGCCGAGCCGGCCTTCATGGTGAGCTGCGTCCCCACGGGGATCGTGTCGCGCAGGCCCACAGGGCGCTCGGCCGAGGCGACGCACACGCGCCAATCGCCCTGGCGGCGGAAGATCTGCGCGCTCTCGCCCGTCGCGTCGCGCAACTGGACGAGAATGGGACCGGCGGCAGCGATGAGCCGGTCCTCGCCCGCGGCCGAGGCGAGCTCGACGAGCCGCGAGCCGAGCACGAATCGCCCCTGGATGTCGCGGGCCACGAGCCGGTGGTGGACGAGGGCGAGCGCTAGCCGGTGCACGGTGGGCCGGGCCAGGCCTGTGGCCGCGACGAGCTGCGCGAGGGTGGTCGGGCCAGCCTCGAGCGCATCGAGCACCATCGCGGCCTTGTCGATCACGCCTACACCACTAGAATTGTCCATAGGTTGATATTGCCGTCTCAATATCTGAGATGCAAGTCGGCAGAGTGGCCACGATTCGGGCGGCCTGCTGGACTGGTGGAGAGGCGCCGACGGCGCGCACAGAATCGAAGGGAGCTGGCCATGGGACGCACTCTGGCCGAGAAGGTCTGGGACGCGCACGTGGTGCGCAAGGGCGAAGACGGCCAGCCCGACCTTCTCTACATCGACCTTCACCTCGTGCACGAGGTGACGTCCCCGCAGGCCTTCGAGGGGCTCCGCCTCGCGGGCCGCCCGCTGCGCCGCCCCGACCTCACGATCGCGACCGAGGACCACAACACCCCGACGCTGGACATCGACAAGCCGATCGCCGATCCGACGAGCCGCACCCAGATCGACACGCTGCGGGCGAACTGCAGGGAGTTCGGCGTCCGGCTCCACTCGCTCGGCGACAAGGAGCAGGGGATCGTGCACGTCGTCGGGCCGCAGCTCGGCCTGACTCAGCCTGGCCTCACGATCGTGTGCGGCGACTCGCACACGTCCACGCACGGCGCGTTCGGCGCGCTCGCCATGGGCATCGGCACGTCCGAGGTCGAACACGTCATGGCGACGCAGACGCTCCCGCTCAAGCCGTTCAAGACCATGGCGATCACGGTCGAGGGCACGCTCAAGCCGGGTGTGAGCTCGAAGGACATCATCCTCGCCGTCATCGCCAAGATCGGCACGGGCGGCGGTCAGGGCTACGTGCTCGAGTACCGCGGCTCGGCGATCCGCGCGCTCTCGATGGAGGCGCGCATGACCATTTGCAATATGTCGATCGAGGCCGGCGCCCGCGCGGGCATGGTGGCCCCCGACGAGACCACGTACGAGTTCATGCAGGGCCGCCCGCACGCTCCGCTAGGCGCCGAATGGGACGCCGCCGTCGAGTACTGGAACACGCTGCACACCGACGAGGACGCCGTCTTCGACGCCGAGGTCTTCCTCGACGCGGACGAGCTCGAGCCGTTCGTCACGTGGGGCACCAACCCCGGTCAGGGCGTCTCGCTCTCCGAGGCCGTTCCGGACCCCGATTCGTTCGCAGACGAGAACTCCAAGGCCGCGGCCCGCCGCGCCCTCCAGTACATGGACCTGGCCCCGGGCACCGCGATGAAGGACATTCGCGTCGACACCGTGTTCCTGGGCTCGTGCACGAACTCGCGCCTTGAGGACCTGCGCGTGGCGGCGGACATCATCCGCGGTCGGCAGAAGGACCCGAACGTGCGCATGCTCGTGGTGCCCGGCTCGGCCCGTGTGCGGCTCGAGGCCGAGGCCGAGGGCCTCGACCGCGTGTTCAAGGAGTTCGGCGCAGAATGGCGGTTCGCCGGGTGCTCGATGTGCCTCGGCATGAACCCGGACCAGCTCGCCCCCGGCGAGCGTTGCGCGTCCACCTCGAACCGCAATTTCGAGGGCCGTCAGGGCAAGGGCGGCCGCACCCACCTCGTCTCTCCCGTCGTCGCCGCGGCGACGGCGATCCGCGGCACGCTCTCGTCGCCGTCGGACCTCGACCCCGTCCCTGCCGCGACGAGTGCCGCCTGAGCCCCCGGCTCCCGGCCACCAAGAATACGGAGTAAGCCATGGAGAAGTTCACCTCCCACACCGGCATCGGCGTCCCGCTGCGTCAGAGCAACGTCGACACCGACCAGATCATCCCGGCCGTGTTCCTCAAGCGCATCACGCGCACGGGCTTCGAGGACGCGCTCTTCGCGAGCTGGCGCAAGGACGAGCAGTTCATCCTCAACCAGGAGCCGTTCAGCCAGGGCTCGGTGCTCGTGGCGGGCCCCGACTTCGGCACGGGCTCGTCGCGCGAGCACGCCGTGTGGGCGCTCAAGGACTACGGCTTCAGGGCCGTGCTCTCCTCTCGCTTCGCGGACATCTTCCGGGGCAACTCGGGGAAGCAGGGCCTGGTCGCCGCGGTCGTGGCCCAGGACGACATCGAGCTCATCTGGAAGGAGCTCGAGAACCACCCCGGCACGCAGATCACGGTCGACCTCGAATCCAAGACCGTCACGTGCGGGAACCTTGTGGCCCCGTTCGAGATCGACGACTACACGCGCTGGCGCCTCCTCGAGGGTCTCGACGACATCGGGCTGACACTCCAGCACGAACCCGAGATCGCCGCCTACGAGGCAGCGCGGCCCTCCTTCAAGCCCACCACCCTCCCAGCTCGCGGCTGATACCGCCGTGGCCCGGGGATTCGCCGGGCCACGGAGGAGCTTCTATGCTTAGCAGGGTCCGTGGCCGGGCCGGTGGGGGCAGGCGAGCAGTGAGGAACCAACGCATATGAGCAGTGTCCTGACCATCCGCGGCGGCGTGCCGCTCTCGGGGCGGGTGACCGTCCGGGGAGCCAAGAACCTCGTACCGAAGGCCATGGTCGCGGCCCTGCTGGGCGACGAACCCTCCGTCCTCCGGAACGTCCCCGACATCAAGGACGTCGAGGTCGTGACGAGCCTCCTGCGGCTGCACGGCGTCGAGGTCGGGCGGGACACGGCAGGCGGCAACCTGACGCTGGACCCTGCGAACGCGCGCACCGCGCACGTCGCGGACATCGACGCGCACGCGGGCGATTCGCGCATCCCGATCCTGCTGTGCGGGCCTCTCATCCACGCGATCGGGGAGGCGTTCATCCCCGACCTCGGCGGCTGCCGGATCGGCGACCGCCCGATCGACTATCACTTGGGCGTCCTGCGCCAGTTCGGCGCCGTCGTCGACAAGCGCCCCGGCGGCATCAGCATCTCCGCGCCCAAGGGCCTCAAGGGCGCGAAGATCTCCCTCCCGTACCCGAGCGTCGGCGCCACCGAGCAGGTCCTGCTCAGCGCGACCAAGGCGGACGGGATCACCGAGCTCACGGGGGCGGCGATCGAGCCGGAGATCGTGGACCTCATCGCGGTCCTGCAGAAGATGGGCGCGCTCATCTCGGTCCAGTCGGACCGCACGATTCGGATCGAGGGCGTCCCCTCGCTCGGCGGCTACACGCACACGGCGCTGCCGGACCGCAACGAGGCGGCGTCGTGGGGCTGCGCGGCGCTCGTGACGAAGGGGGACATCTTCGTCGAGGGCGCGCTCCAGCGGGACATGATGACGTTCGTCAACACGTTCCGGAAACTCGGCGGCGGCCTCGAGATCCGCGACGACGGCATTCGCTTCTTCCACAAGGGCGGCAAGCTCGAGCCCCTCGTCGTCGAGACGAACGTGCACCCGGGCTTCATGACCGACTGGCAGCAGCCGCTCGTCGTCGCGCTGACCCAGGCCGAGGGTGTCTCGATCGTCCACGAGACCGTCTACGAGAACCGCTTCGGCTTCACGGAGGCGCTGCGTCGCATGGGCGCGACGATCCAGGTCCACCGCGAGTGCCTCGGGAGCGTCCCGTGCCGCTTCGGGCAGCGCAACTTCCTCCACTCGGCCGTCATCTCGGGCCCCGCGGAGCTCAAGGGGGCCGAGTTCGACGTGCCCGACCTCCGGGGCGGGTTCAGCCACATCATCGCGGCGCTCGCGGCGGAGGGCACGTCCCGTGCGACGGGCGTGGACGTCATCAAGCGCGGCTACGAGCACTTCACCGCCAAGCTCGAGGGTCTCGGCGCCCAGTTCGACCTCGAGGAGGTTGCCGCGTGAGCCGACCGGTCCGGGCGGAATCCCTCGGTGAACGCGTCGCGTTCTCTATCGCCGGGGGCTTGGTGCGCCCCACCATGAACGCGCTCCTCGGAAAGAAGTGGCTCGGTGCGGAGCGACTGCCGGAGGGCGGCTTCATCGCGTGCCCCAATCACTGCACGGAGATCGATCCGCTCGTAGTGGGCCACATGCTCTACAACCTCGGCCGGCCCCCACACTTCCTCGCGAAGGCGGGCCTCTTCAAGCCTCCCGTCCTGGGCCAGATCATGCGCGGCACGAAGCAGATCCCTGTGGACCGCAGTGGTGCGGGCGCCGGACAATCTCTCGAGATTGCGCGCGAGGTCCTCGACGAGGGCGGCGCGATCCTCATCTACCCCGAGGGCACGCTCACGCGTGACCCGGGCCTGTGGCCCATGAGGGGGCACACGGGCGCGGCCCGGCTCGCGCTCAAGACGGGCGCCCCCGTGGTCCCGATCGCCCATTGGGGCGCTCAGGAGCTGTTCCCGCGGTACGCGAAGCGCCTCCACGTGTGGCCCCGCAAGCGCGTCCGCGTGCTGATCGGCGAGCCCGTGGACCTGAGCGAGTTCGCGGACCGGCCGCTCGACAAGACGACGCTCGTGGCGGCGACGGAGAAGATCATGGCCGCGATCACCGAGCTCCTCGCAGAGCTGCGGGACGAGGAGGCCCCGGCCGAGCGATGGGATCCCTCGGCGCACCAGCAGACCACGCACGGCCGCGACGTCGAGCGCGGCTCGAAGGGCACGACGCACGACGGCGGGATCCCGGCGTGAGCGCTGACGTCGCCGCCGTCGGGCGCGCCCCGGCGACCAACCCGGGGACTGCGCCGGCCAGCGAGACGCAGGCCGAGCTCACGAGCATCGCCGTCTTCGGCGCCGGAAGCTGGGGCACGACGTTCGCGAAGGTTCTCGCTGACGCGGCGGCCGCCCGCGGCGTCGAGCGCAGCATCCGGGTGTGGGGACGCAATCCCGAGACGATCGCGGACATCAACCGGCACCGGAACCAGCGGTATCTCGGCGACATCGAGCTCCCGGAGACCGTCACGGCCACGACCGATCCGTCGGAGGCCCTCGCGGGGGCGCAGCTCGTGGTGTTCGCGGTGCCCGCGCAGTCCCTGCGCGGCCAGCTCGAGACGTGGCGCGCGCTGATCCCCTCCGACGCCGTGGTGATGTCCCTCATGAAGGGCCTCGAAGTCGGGACGGACCTGCGCATGAGCGAGGTCATCGCGGAGGTGGCCGGGATCCTGCCGGAGCGCATCGCCGTGCTCTCGGGGCCCAATCTCGCGATGGAGATCGCCCGGCGCGAGCCGACGGCGTCCGTCGTCGCGTGCGCGGACCAGGCCCTCGCGCTGCGGATCGCGCGCGCATGCACGGCGCCGTACTTCCGGCCGTACACGTCCACGGACATCGTGGGCGCCGAGATCGGCGGCGTGGTCAAGAACGTCATCGCGCTGTGCGTCGGCATCTGCGAGGGCAAGGGCATGGGGGACAACACGAAGGCCTCGGTCATCACCCGCGGCCTCGCCGAAACGACCCGCCTCGCAGTGGCCCTCGGCGGCGACGCCCAGACCCTGTCCGGCCTCGCGGGGCTCGGCGACCTCGTCGCGACGTGCGCGTCCAAGCTCTCCCGCAACCACACCGCCGGGACGCTCCTCGGCCAGGGCTACAGCGTCGACGAGCTCGGCCAGCACATGACCCAGATCGCCGAGGGCATCAAGTCGGCCCCGGCCGTGCGCGAGCTTGCGCGGCGGGTCGGCGTCGAGATGCCGATCACGGAGGCTGTGGTCGGCGTGCTCGCCGGGAAGGTCGGGGTTGACCAGCTCGAAACTCTCCTGCTCGCGCGGGAGCTCAAATCGGAAGGCGAATAGCGTGACCAACCCTGCAAGCCCTGAGCGCACCGGCTCTGAGCGCAACGGCCCCGGGCGCAAGGTCCGCGTCGCGCTCCTCTTCGGCGGCCGCTCGAGCGAGCACGCCGTGAGCTGCGTGACGGCCGCGGGCGTCATGAACGCGATCGACCTGGACAAGTACGAGGTGCTGCCGATCGGCATCGCGAAGGACGGCCAGTGGGTCCTCTCCAACGGCGACTGGCAGCAGTGGGCGCTCAACTCCGGCGAGATGCCTGAGGTCCAGGCCGGCAGCGAGACCGTGAGCCTCGCGGGCGGCCCCGGCCGGCCCGGCCTCGTAGTGACCCGGCCCAACGAGGTGCCGCGCGAGCTCGGCGACGTCGACGTCGTGTTCCCGCTGCTGCACGGGGCGTTCGGGGAGGACGGAACGGTCCAGGGGCTCCTCGAGCTCGCGGATGTCCGCTACGTGGGCGCCGGGGTTCTCGCCTCCGCGGTCGGGATGGACAAGCACTTCATGAAGGTCGCGTTCGCGGCCGCAGGGCTCACGGTCGGTCCGTACGTCGCGGTGTCTGACAAGGAATGGCGCCGCGACCCCGACGGGGTGCGCGCCGCCGTCGAACGCCTGGGGTACCCGGTCTTCGTCAAGCCGTGCCGCGCGGGTTCCTCCGTGGGGATCACGCGCGTGGAGGGTCCCGATGGCCTCGACGCGGCGCTCGCGGAGGCGCGGCGGCACGATCTGCGCATCGTCATCGAGGCGTCGATCGTGGGCCGCGAGATCGAGTGCGGCGTGCTCGAGGGGCACGGCGCGGAGCCCCCGCGGACCTCGCTCCCCGGCGAGATCGTGGTGCAGGGCGATTCCCACACCTTCTATGACTTCGAGGCGAAGTATGTCGAGGACAACGCCGCCGCGCTCAGCTGCCCCGCCGATCTGCCCGACGAGGCGATCGCGCGCGTCCGGGAGCAGGCCGCGCGGGCGTTCGACGCCGTCTCCGCCGAGGGCCTGAGCCGCGTGGACTTCTTCTACACGCCGGAGGGCGAGCTCGTCATCAACGAGATCAACACGATGCCCGGGTTCACGCCGATCAGCATGTATCCGCAGATGTGGGCCGCGACCGGCCTCTCATACCACGATCTCATCGACGAGCTCATCCAACTCGCGCTCGAGCGGCCCACGGGTCTGCGCTGAGCCGCCCAACCTGAGGGCCTAGCCGGCGGCGACGGGTCTCGGCTGCGGCGGGGCGCCTGCGCGCTCGCACGGCCGTCCCTTGTGCCGCGCGGCCGTCCCTTGTGCCGCCCGGCCGTCCCTTGACGGCTCAACCGTCGGTTATGCCGGACGGTTGTGCCTCTCCGAGACGGTCATGGGGCATAGGAGACGGTTATTGGGTATCTGCTTGGCTGAAGTTCGTCCGTAAATGTGGAACCGATCTGGTGGGGGTGCCGTCCGTGCGGATCGGCTAGCATGTGCCCGTTTGGAACACCATTCGCTACAGGGGGTTACGCAGTGAGCTATCCGCAGCATCCGCAGGACCAGACCTACGCGGCGCCGACGCAGGTCGAGCCGCCGCTGTGGGCGCCATTCTATGGGGCGAGCCCGGTACAGGCGATCGGGCGGTTCTTCGCCAAATACGCGGTGTTCCACGGCCGGGCGAGCCGGGCCGAGTACTGGTGGGTGGCGCTGGCCTGCACCGTCGTCGGCTTTGTTCTCGAAGTGCTCCCATTCGTCCTCGACGGCGCGTCGCGCGGCTCCGCGGGTGCGGGCTTCGCAATCGTGGGCTACGCCTACCTGGCCCTGTTCCTCGGCACGATCGTGCCGAGCCTCTCGGTCACGGCCCGTCGTCTCCACGACGCCAATCTCAGCGGATGGCTCATGCTCCTCCTCCTCATCCCGTTGGTTGGGGGCATCGCCGTGCTCGTCCTCATGCTCTTGTCCCCGAACCCTGCCGGGCAGCGCTTCGACCGCCCGACCGCTCCCCGTCAGGGCGAACCGGGCGCGTAGCGGAGGGCGCCACGTCAGGCTGGGGCTTCGCGCCTTCGGGTTCTCGCACTGTGATACCTGTTGGATGCCATCGGACCATGGCGACGAAGACTACTGTCACCTGGCTCAATAGACGGTTTCTCATGCGGCCCGGCCAGGGGCATCAGCCCTTCGGCAGCTGGGCCACCTCGGCCTGGCCCACGCACTTCGCGGTCTGCGGGACCTTCGCAACCGCGGACGCGAGCGTCGCGAGCACTGTGGCGGAGCTGATCTTCGAGCTGTCAAGGAGCAGCTCCGTCGCGGGCGAGCGCCCGAACGTCGTGAGGATATAGGTCCCGTTCCCGGTGTCCGTGCCGGGCCCGGAGGGCGACGACG
>NZ_JBKZWT010000480.1:0-1935 GCF_047759905.1 Sinomonas sp. G460-2
TTCTGTTTTTGTTTTTGACGGAGAGTTTGATCCTGGCTCAGGATGAACGCTGGCGGCGTGCTTAACACATGCAAGTCGGACGATGATGTGCCTTCGGGTGCGGATTAGTGGCGAACGGGTGAGTAACACGTGAGCAATCTGCCCTTGACTCTGGGATAAGCCTGGGAAGCTGGGTCTAATACCGGATAGTACCCCTTGCCGCATGGTGGGGGGTGGAAAGCCTTGTGCGGTCTTGGATGGGCTCGCGGCCTATCAGCTTGTTGGTGGGGTGATGGCCTACCAAGGCGACGACGGGTAGCCGGCCTGAGAGGGTGACCGGCCACACTGGGACTGAGACACGGCCCAGACTCCTACGGGAGGCAGCAGTGGGGAATATTGCACAATGGGCGCAAGCCTGATGCAGCGACGCCGCGTGGGGGATGACGGCCTTCGGGTTGTAAACCCCTTTCGGCAGGGGACAAGCCTTCGGGTGAGGGTACCTGCGGAAGAAGCGCCGGCTAACTACGTGCCAGCAGCCGCGGTAATACGTAGGGCGCGAGCGTTATCCGGAATTATTGGGCGTAAAGAGCTCGTAGGCGGTTTGTCGCGTCTGCTGTGAAAGCCCGGGGCTCAACCCCGGGTCTGCAGTGGGTACGGGCAGGCTGGAGTGCAGTAGGGGAGACTGGAATTCCTGGTGTAGCGGTGAAATGCGCAGATATCAGGAGGAACACCGATGGCGAAGGCAGGTCTCTGGGCTGTAACTGACGCTGAGGAGCGAAAGCGTGGGGAGCGAACAGGATTAGATACCCTGGTAGTCCACGCCGTAAACGTTGGGCACTAGGTGTGGGGGGCATTCCACGTCCTCCGCGCCGCAGCTAACGCATTAAGTGCCCCGCCTGGGGAGTACGGCCGCAAGGCTAAAACTCAAAGGAATTGACGGGGGCCCGCACAAGCGGCGGAGCATGCGGATTAATTCGATGCAACGCGAAGAACCTTACCAAGGCTTGACATGGGCCGGACAGGGCTGGAGACAGTCCCTCCCTTCGGGGCCGGTCCACAGGTGGTGCATGGTTGTCGTCAGCTCGTGTCGTGAGATGTTGGGTTAAGTCCCGCAACGAGCGCAACCCTCGTTCCATGTTGCCAGCACTTCGGGTGGGGACTCATGGGAGACTGCCGGGGTCAACTCGGAGGAAGGTGGGGACGACGTCAAATCATCATGCCCCTTATGCCTTGGGCTTCACGCATGCTACAATGGCCGGTACAAAGGGTTGCGATGCTGTGAGGCTGAGCCAATCCCAGAAAGCCGGTCTCAGTTCGGATTGGGGTCTGCAACTCGACCCCATGAAGTCGGAGTCGCTAGTAATCGCAGATCAGCAACGCTGCGGTGAATACGTTCCCGGGCCTTGTACACACCGCCCGTCAAGTCACGAAAGTCGGCAACACCCGAAGCCGGTGGCCCAACCCTTGTGGGGGGAGCCGTCGAAGGTGGGGCTGGCGATTGGGACTAAGTCGTAACAAGGTAGCCGTACCGGAAGGTGCGGCTGGATCACCTCCTTTCTAAGGAGCCCCTCCCTGCACGTGCTGCGCCTTCTGGCGTGGTGTGGTGCGGGGTATGGTGAGAGCCCGTTTCGCAGGCGGATGTCCTGCGGCGGGTGCTCGTGGGTGGAACATCATTTCCTGGTGGCCGGGCCGTGGTGGCCCCTGTGCTGCGCGAGTACGCGCCCCCTCTTCGGCGGGGGCGGTGGAAGGCGTGTGCGGGGGGTGCCGGGTCGGGCCGGCCGTGTCCCTTCGAGGGCGTGCGGTCCCGGGCGGGTCCCCCTGTTGTGGGGGGCGTGTGCCGGGGGTGTGCGCGGGGGTGCGGTCGCGTGGTGCGCTGTTGGGTCCTGGGACAGCAGTCCCTGGCTGGTCCCGTCCCCTGGCGGTCCCGTTCCCTTGTGGGCGGGGTGCTGCGGGGGG
>NZ_JBKZWT010000481.1:0-1934 GCF_047759905.1 Sinomonas sp. G460-2
CTACTCGACGGTGACGGACTTGGCGAGGTTGCGGGGCTGGTCCACGTCGTAGCCCTTCGCGGCGGCGAGCTCGGCGGCGAAGATCTGCAGCGGGACCGTGGTGAGCAGGGGCATGAGCAGCGGCGGGGTCTCGGGCACGTACACGACGTGCTCGGCGTAGGCGCGCACGGCCTCGTCGCCCTCCTCGGCGATCACGAGCGTGCGCGCCCCGCGGGCGCGGACCTCCTGGATGTTGGAGACGACCTTCGAGTGCAGCGAGTCGCGTCCGCGCGGGGAGGGGACGACGACGAAGACCGGCTGGCCCTGGTCGATGAGCGCGATCGGGCCGTGCTTGAGCTCGCCGGCCGCGAAGCCCTCGGCGTGCAGGTACGCGATCTCCTTGAGCTTGAGCGCGCCCTCGAGCGCCACGGGGTAGCCGACGTTGCGGCCCAGGAACAGCACGGACTTCTCGTCCTTCATGCTCCGGGCCAGCTCGCGCAGGGGCTCGGCGTTGTCCAGGACGGACTGGATCTTCTCCGGGATCTTGTTCAGGTCCGCGAGGACGTCCTTGATCTGGCCCGTGAAGATGTTCCCGCGCAGCTGCGCGAGGTACAGCCCGAGCAGGTACGCGGCCGTGATCTGGGCCAGGAACGCCTTCGTCGAGGCGACGGCGATCTCCGGGCCGGCGTGGGTGTAGAGCACGGCGTCGGATTCGCGCGGGATCGTCGAGCCGTTCGTGTTGCAGATCGAGACCGTCTTGGCCCCCTGCTCGCGGGCGTAGCGCACGGCCATGAGCGTGTCCATCGTCTCCCCGGACTGGCTGATCGAGACCACGAGGGTGTTCTTGTCCACGATCGGGTCGCGGTACCGGAACTCGTGCGCGAGCTCGACCTCGGTGGGGATCCGGCACCAGTTCTCGATCGCGTACTTCGCGACCATCCCGGCGTACGCGGCCGTGCCGCACGCGAGCACGATGATCTTGTTGACCTGCCTGAGCTCGGCGGCGTCGATGCGGAGCTCGTCCAGGATCAGGCGGCCCTGCACGTCCGAGCGGCCCAGCAGCGTATCGTGCACCGCGGCCGGCTGGTCGTGGATCTCCTTCTCCATGAACGAGGGGAAGCCGCCCTTCTCCGCCGAGGCCGCGTCCCACGAGACCTCGAACTCCTTGCCCTCGGCGGGCCGGCCGTAGAAGTCGGTGATCACGAACGAATCCGGCGTGATCGTGACGATCTGGTCCTGGCCGAGCTCGACGGCCCGGCGCGTGTGGTCGATGAAGCCCGAGACGTCGGAGCCCAGGAAGTTCTCCCCCTCGCCGAGGCCCACCACGAGCGGGGAGTTCCGCCGCGCCGCGACGACCACGCCGGGCTGCTCGGCGTGCACGGCCAGGAGCGTGAAGGCCCCCTCGAGCCGCTGGGCGGCCAGCTGCATGGCCGTGGTGATGTCCCCGCCGGCCGCGCCGCGGTAGAAGTCCCCGATGAGCGCGGCGGCGACCTCGGTGTCCGTCTCGGACGCGAACGCGACGCCCTTCGCGCCGAGCTCGGCCTTGAGCTCGGCGTAGTTCTCGATGATGCCGTTGTGGATCACGGCCAGACGGCCCTGGTCGGCCAGGTGCGGGTGCGCGTTCGCGTCCGTCGGCCCGCCGTGGGTGGCCCAGCGCGTGTGCCCGATGCCCGTCAGGGTCGCCGGCAGCGGGTGCTCCTCGAGCTCGGCGATCAGGTTCCCGAGCTTGCCGGCCTTCTTCCGCGACTCCACGACCCCGCCGGCCACGACGGCGACCCCCGCCGAATCGTAGCCCCGGTACTCAAGGCGGCGCAGGCCCTCGATCACCACGTCAAGGGCACTGTGATCGGCGATCCCGCCGTTCGCACCGCGGCGCGACCCCGCACTCCCGACATAACCCACGATTCCACACATGCGCTTCATCCTACCGGGCACGCATTTCGCTCTGCGCAGCC
>NZ_JBKZWT010000482.1:0-1915 GCF_047759905.1 Sinomonas sp. G460-2
GCTGACGACCGTCCTCGCGCTCCTGCTCGCGCTGTTCATCATCGGCCCGCTCGCGTGGCTCGCGGTCCGCGCGTTCGCGGACAGCTGGACGTACCCGCACTTGTGGCCCGACAGCTGGACCACGCACTGGTGGGAAGTGGTCTTCGGCGACAAGGCGCTCGGCGTCGCGGTGCAGAACTCGCTGTTCTTCGCCCCGCTCACGGTCCTTGTCTCGGCGGCCCTGTGCCTGCCCGCGGCGTATGCGTTCGCGCGGTTCGAGTTCCCCGGCCGGCGCTTCTTCCTCATCGGGCTCTTCGCGGCCAACGCGTTCCCGAAGATGGGGCTCTTCGTCTCGCTCGCGGCGCTCTTCTACGCGCTCAACCTCATGAACTCGATCCTCGGCATCCTCATTGTGCACGTGCTCGGGACGATCGTGTTCATGACGTGGATCCCGTCTGCCGCGTTCGCGGCGGTGCCGCGGAGCCTCGAGGAGGCCGCCCGGGATGCGGGCGCGTCGAAGCTGCGGGTCTTCTTCAGCGTGACGCTGCCGATGGCACTCCCCGGCATCCTCGTGGCCGCGATCATGAGCTTCCTCGCGTCCTTCGACGAGGCGCAGGGCACTTACCTCGTGGGCGCTCCGGACTACATGACGATGCCCACGCAGATGTACAGCCTCGTGCTCAATTACCCGACCCAGGTGGCAGCCGTGTTCTCGATCCTCCTGGCGATTCCCTCCGTCGCTCTGCTCCTTGCGGCGCACAAACACATCGTCGGCGGCCAGCTCGCCGAGGGCTTCCAGATCAAGTAGAGGCACCATGACCACGAACCCGACTCTGTCCTCTTCCGCCTCAGGGGCTCCGGCAGCCGAGGCCCCGGCCTCGACGCCCGCCAAGCCCTCGGGAGGCCTCGACGTCCGCGGCCTGCACAAGGTGCTGGGCGGCCGGACCATCATCGACAGCCTCGACATGACTGTCCAGCCGGGCGAGCTCGTCTCGCTCCTCGGACCCTCCGGCTGCGGCAAGACCACGACGCTGCGCATGATCGCGGGCTTCCTCGCCCCGGACGCCGGCTCGATCAAGGTCGGCGACCGCGAGGTGGTCCACCTCGGTCCCGAGCAGCGTCCCAGCGCCATGGTGTTCCAGAACTACGCGCTGTGGCCGCACATGACTGTCGCGAAGAACGTGGGCTTCCCGCTCAAGCTGCGCAAGCGGCCCAAGGCGGAGATCGCCCAGCGCGTCGACGCGGCGCTCTCGCTCGTGAACCTCCTGCACCACAAGGACTCGCGGCCCGCGCGCATCTCGGGCGGCGAGCAGCAGCGCACCGCCCTCGCACGGGCCCTCGTACAGGAGCCCGAGCTGCTCCTGCTCGACGAGCCGCTGTCCAACCTCGACGCGAAGCTGCGCGTCAAGGTCCGCGAAGACATTCGCGAGATCCAGCAGCGCCTCGGCATCACGACCCTCATCGTCACGCACGATCAGGAGGAGGCCATGTCGATGTCGGACCGGATCGCGGTCATGAACCAGGGCCGCATCGAGCAGTTCAGCACGCCCGCCGAGCTGTACAGCGCCCCGGCCACCGAGTTCGTGGCCACGTTCATCGGGAGCCTCAACCGCCTCGAGGGTCGCGTCGAGGACGGCCGCATCGTGGCCGGTGCGGGCGTGGTCGGCGTCCGGCCCGAGGACGTCGTGTTCGTCGACGACTCGCGCGACGGTGCCGCGAACGGCGCGCGCCACAGCGCCGTCGACGGCCTTCCGGCGACGGTCGAGCGCGTGGTGCCCCGGGGGCACTTCGCCGAGCTCTACCTACGCCGCGAGGACACCGAGCTGCGCGCGTTCGTCACGGGCGCCGTCCCGCCGGTCGGCGCGAGCGGCTACGCGCGGATCGAGAAGTGGCTCGACTTCGAGGACGGCAAGCTCGTGCGCGAGGGCGTGGACGC
>NZ_JBKZWT010000483.1:0-1904 GCF_047759905.1 Sinomonas sp. G460-2
GGCCACGGCCTGCGAGATGCGCTGGGTCCCGGCCTCGAAGCGCTGCGGCGCGGGCAGGTACTCGGCGCGCTCCATCGTGACCTTCGTGATCATCGAGCCGCCCACGAGGAACGGCGGGAGCGCGTCGAGGAGCTCGGCGCGGCCGTAGAGCGCGCCGATGCCGGTTGGCGCGAGCATCTTGTGGCCCGAGAACGCCGCGAAGTCGACGCCCAGCGCCTTGAAATCCACGGGCATGTGCGGGACCGACTGGCACGCGTCGAGGACCACGAGCGCGCCGAACCGGTGCGCGAGCTCCACGAGTTCCTCGACCGGGCTCACCGTGCCGAGCACGTTCGAGGCGTGGGAGAACGCGAGGATCCGCGTGCGCGGCCCGACGATCCGGGCGGCCTCGGCGAGGTCCAGGCGGCCGTCGTCGTCGACGGGGATGTAGCGGAGGATCGCGCCCGTTCGGAAGGCGAGCTCCTGCCACGGGATGAGATTCGCGTGGTGCTCGAGCTCCGTCACCACGATCTCGTCCCCCGCGCCGAGCGCGAAGCGCTTGAGCTCCGCTCCCCCTCGGCCGCGCTCGGCCCACGCGCTCGCGTTGGAGAGCGCGTACGCGACGAGGTTGATCGCCTCGGTCGCGTTCGAGGTCCACACGAGTTCCTCGGGCTCCGCGCCGACGAACGCCGCGACCTTCGCGCGCGCGTCCTCGTAGGCGTCCGTGGCCCGCACCGCGAGCTCGTGGGCGCCGCGGTGCACGGCGGCGTTCCGCGTCTCGTAGAAGTCCTGCTCGGCCTCGAGCACGCTGCGCGGCTTCTGCGACGTTGCGCCCGAGTCGAGGTACATGAGCGGGTGCCCGTTGACCTCCTGATCGAGGGCCGGGAAGTCGTGGCGGATGCGCTGCGCCTCGGCGTCGTCGAGGCGGGCTTCGTGGAGGGAGGCATCGCTTCCGCGGCCATCGAGGCTCTGGGCTGATCGGAGGGCGGCCGGGATGCTGACGAGGGCCACGGGGACGGCTCCTTCACGCAGGGAGAATGAGTTCACTAATTACGTTACGGCTGTGTGCCGCAATCCATTCTCCCACGCTTCTCCGCGAGCCCCGGACGGTGGCCCCGCCTCGCCGCCCCGAGCGCCACCCTGGCCCGCCCCACACAGGGGAAGAGCCGGCGACGGCTGGGGGAGGAACCTTGGTCTCGGGGAGGTTCCGTCGTCGCCGGCTCAGTCCCTTGGGCTGTCCTTTCGGGCTAGCCGTGCCGGGTGGCCCCGGCCCTTCAACTTTCCCACTCCCGAGCCCCGGGAGCATCAGTGGAGACTACGCATTTGCGCGGGAAAGGCCTCGCCACCACTACTTGCTCTGCTGCGCCGTGTACTCACTCTCCGGGGCGAGTCCGACGGCGGTAGAAAGCTGCTCACGGCTGCTCACCCCGAGCTTCGAATAGGCGCGGTAGAGGTGCCCTTCGACGGTGCGCACGGACACGATGAGCCGGTCCGCGATCTCGCGGTCGCTGAGCCCGCTGATGGCGAGCGCGACGATCTGCCGCTCGCGCCGCGTGAGCTCCCCCGCCGAGGCGGAGGGCTGGGTGGTCAGCTCGGACTCGCCGAGCTCCGCGTCGCACGCGCGCTGCCCCTCCCACACCGCGCGGGCGTCCGCGCGCGACGGCGTGTTCTCGAGTTGGGCGAGCGCCTCGCCGTAGCATTCGCGCGCCAAGCGCGGGTAGAACGCGCTGCGCAGCGCGTCCCCCGCCGAGCGGAGGGAATCGGGGCTCCCCTCCGCGAACGCGGCAGAGATGAGCACGGCGGCCTCCGCCCACTCCCCCTCCATGGGCCACGAGACGGCGAGCAGCTCGTCGAGCCGGTCGCGCTGGCCTGCCTCGAACCACAGGAACAGCGCCTGGAGGCACACGTCGCGCCGCGTGCCCCGC
>NZ_JBKZWT010000484.1:0-1878 GCF_047759905.1 Sinomonas sp. G460-2
GCAGGCGTAGCGGGCCGCGTCGTCGTCCTCGCCCACGGCAACAACCGCGGCGCGGGCTGGCGGGCGCTGTGCCGCCTCATCTCGGATGCCCACGCGCAGACCACCGGACGCGCCAACAGCCCCATCCCGGTGGGCGTGCTGCGCTCCGAGCTTGCCGCTCGCTGCCTCGATCCCGAGTCGGGCAAGCCCGTGCTCACGGTCCTGCTCGGACCCGATTCTGACGTGGGCCGGGCGATGTCCGGGCGCCGCTTCCTGCGCCCCCGCACTCTGTTCCGCGACTGGATCGGCGCCATGCCCGTGGGAGTGCTCGCCGTCGAACTCGTGACCCACCGGACCCCGCCCGGGGAACCGCTCAGCACGGCCCACGCAGTGCGGATGCTTCGGCTCGCGAGCGAGCACCACGTCCCAGCAGTCCTGACGAACGCCGTCCGCTCGGTCGAGGATGGCGGTGCCGCGACCGCGGAAGTCCTCGACCCGCGGATCGGCGCGCCGGGGGAGGAACGCTCCGAACTGCCCGGCCCGGCGCCCACGGGCCACGCGTGGCTCAAACCCGCGGCCCTCATGCGGCTCGCGGCCCAGGAGATCGTCGAGGCCGCGGGGCTCGGAGCCAAAGACCTCGCGAACCTGCTCGGCAATACGGAGCGGATCGCCGACCGCTGCCGCCTCGATCCCGTCGAGGACGTGGGCTGGGGCCAGCCCGCGGCCCCCGAGGGCTCCGCGATCAGCGTGGGGAGCGAGCCCCTCCAAGAGCTCGCGGAGCGCTGCCGCGCGGGAATCTCCCACCGCTTCCCGGGAGCCGCGGGAGAGCTCGCGGGCGCGGTCGAGTTGAGGCTCGAGCACGAGCTGGAGATCATCGGCGGCCTCGGCCTCGCCTCCTACTTCCTGACGGTGGCCGAGGTCGCGGACCTCATCCGAGGCCTGGGCGTGCGCTCGGCCGTGCGCGGCTTGGGGGCGTCGAGCCTGGTCAACTACCTGCTCGGCATCAGCCACGTCGACCCCCTGCGCCACGACCTCGTCTTCGAGCATTTTCTCTCGAGGGAACGCGCGACTTTCCCGGACCTCGAGCTCGACGTCGAGAGCGCCCGACTGAACCACGTGTACCGCAAGATCTTCGAGCGCTTCGGGGCCGAACGAGTCACGCTCATGGGCACGCAGGACGCGCACCGGGCGCGGGGCGCCGCGGGCCACGTTCACGGGGACCTCGCCGAGGAGCCGGAGCTCCGCGAGCTCGAGCAACCCAAGGGTCGGCAGCTCGAGCTCCTCGGCGACCCCACGGAGCGGCTTGACCGGCTCCCGAAGCCCATCTCGATGCAGCCCTGCGGCGTGGTCCTGGGCGACGCACGCCTGCTGGACCGCACGCCCATCCAACCGAGCGGTACGGGCCTGCCCATGAGCCAGTTCGACAAGCACGACATGGAACCGATGGGCATGTTCAGGCTCGGCGTCGTCGGAGTGCGGATGCAGAGCTCGATGGCGTTCGCCGTGCGGGAGATCGAGCGGGTGGAGGGAACCAGAATCGACCTCGACGCCCTGCCGTTCGACGACGGACCCGCGTCCGCGCTGCCGGCGTATCAGTCGTCGTGGCTCAAGGCCCACCATCCCGAGGCGTTCCTCGCCGGGGTGTTCGAGCACGATCCGTGCGCGTACCCCAAGCGGCTGCTCGTCGCCGAGGCCCAGCGGCTCGGCATCCCGATCCTGCCGGTGGACATCAACGCAAGCCGGGACGAATACCGGGTGGAGCGAATCGAGTCCGGACCCGACGCGGGAAAGCTCGGCATCCGGCCAACCCTCAAGGGCATCCACGGACTGTCGGCGAATGAGCTCAAACGAATCGTCGCGGGGCAGCCTTACTCCTCGATCGCCGAGCTCCTCGACCGC
>NZ_JBKZWT010000485.1:0-1865 GCF_047759905.1 Sinomonas sp. G460-2
CTCCCGGCGTCGGGGCTCGAGGCAAGGGCCTTGGGCTTCCCGTAGCGGCGGCCCGCGCCGGCCGCGAGGAGGATCCCGGCGAGCGGGGCGGGGGGACCGGGGGTCATGGCCTCAGACTACGTGGGCTGGAAGCGGCGAAGGGGGCCGGAAACGGCGAAGGGGGCCGGCCGCGCATCGCGGCCAGCCCCCTTCGGAATGTTGACGGGGTTCGTCAGAGCGGGCGAACCTTCGCGGCCTGAAGGCCCTTCGGACCCTGCTGGGTCTCGAACTCGACCTTCTGGCCTTCCTGAAGCTCGCGGAAGCCCTTCGCCTCAATCGCAGTGAAGTGGACGAAGACGTCGTCCGAGTTGTCGTCGGGAGCGATGAAGCCGAAGCCCTTTTCGCCGTTGAACCACTTGACGGTTCCAGTTGCCATGGTGTCCTCCTGGGACGTTGCGCCGCCCCGTCCTTCGGGGTGCGCATGCAGCCGAGTCCGTAACCGCCCATCAGGCTCAACACACGGACTCCGGCGGAGGCCGGTGTCGGCAAGACACCGCGAAACATCAAACTACGTCCATCAGGATACCTGCGCGGAGCCGTCTATGCGCAGTCTCGCCGCGCGCCGCGTCGTCGTCGGCGCGGCGGGGGGCTGAGAGCGCTCCTCGACGGCTCAGTCGTAGCCGAGATCGATGTCCGGATTGGGCTCCTCCTCCTCGGCGTCGAGCTCGATCAGGCGGCGTGGGCTGTGCAGCGGGTCAATCTCGTCCAGCAGCTCCGGATTGTCCGAGGATCCTTCCGGGCCCTGGCTGTTGCGGCCGTCGAGGGGCTCGGTGAGGTCGTCGTCTTCGGTGTTGCCGTAGTCGACGCTGTGAGTCATGGTGTGTTCCTCTCTCCCTGACCGCCGGGGCGGTGCGGCGAGTCACCGACGTGACGGGTTATCCGGCGTCGAAGCGCTCGTCGTCCGCCTCGTCGGAGTCCCGATCATTTCCGGAGCCATCCGGGAGCGTTGAGACATCCACCTTCCGGACGGTCCTGTCGAAGGCCCCGGCCTCAGCCGCCGTGGGCTCTGCGGATTCGGTGCGCATAGCTCCTCCTACCCTCCGAGGTGAGGGCCGCCTCGCGGTCTAGATCCCTCACTTAAACGGTATTCCTGCTCGAGCAAGAAGTTCAGTAGGCGGCGAGGGCGGCTTTTCACCCCGCCCAGCGGTACTCCTTCTCGGGCCGTCCAGGGGTCCCGTAGCGCGCCGAACGCGTCAGAACCCCGGCGTCGGCAAGGTGCTCGAGATACCGCCGAGCCGTCACCCGCGAGACCCCGACGGCCTCCATGACCTCGGCGGCCGAGACGGCCTCGCCGCGCTCGCGGAGGAACGTACGGATGGATTCGAGCGTGCCGGGGGAGAGGCCCTTGGGGAGGGGCGTCCCGACCGGCGTGCGCAGCGCGGCGAGCGCCTCGTCGACCGAATCCTGCGACGCCGTTCCGTCGGGGCCCGCGAGGGAGTCGCGGAACTGGCGGTAGTGCTCGAGGCGCTCCGCGAACGCGGCGAACGTGAACGGCTTGATGAGGTACTGCACCACTCCCGCGGAGATCGCGCGCCGCACCACGGGTAGTTCGCGCACCGCCGTGATCGCGAGGATGTCCGGGTGGTGGCCGCCGGCGCGGAGCCGTCGCGCGACGTCGAGCCCGTGGAGGTCGGGCAGGTTCATGTCGAGCAGCACGAGGTCCGCTGGGGTCCCCGCCGCCGCCAGTTCGCCGGCCAAGCGGAGGGCGGAGGCGCCGTCGTGCGCTGTGCCCACGTGCGTGAAGCCGGGGAGCCTGCCGATATAGGCGGCGTGCGCCGCCGCCGCGATGGGTTCGTCCTCGACGACGAGGACGCGGAGCTCGCTCA
>NZ_JBKZWT010000486.1:0-1864 GCF_047759905.1 Sinomonas sp. G460-2
AGGAGCCCGGCGAGCGTCGCCCCGGCATACCGGAGGGCGGCACTGTTTCGGAACGCGCTGAAGGCAGCAGCCAAGATGTGCGGGCGGCTCAGCCTGGGAGATTCGCCAGAAGGAGCTCGCGGTGCGTGACCGCCGCCTCGCCGTGGAGTCGCGCGCCCGCCTCGGTCAGCTCGAGATAGAGCGAGCGGCGGTCCTCGGCGCACGCGGCGCGGCGCACGAATCCGGCCTTCTCGAGCCGGTCGACGATCTTGGACAGCGCGCTCTGCGTCATGGGCGAGATGGCCGTGAGGTCCTTCATGCGGCACCCGTCAGCGCTCTGTTCTGAGAGCAGATCGAGCGTCTCGAACTCGTTGAGGCCGATCCCATGGCGCGCGGACAGCTCACGGTCAAGCGCGTTGGACGTCTTGAGATAGGCGCATTGGATGGCTCGCCACTGTTCTACGAGCTGGGGTAGTGCCTCCGTAGACATGGTCCGAGTCTATCGCCACCGGGATTTAAATTCCAGTTCATCTTTTTCCTTGTCATTCAATGAAGCGTCATGTAACGTCGAGGCCATGGCACAAGACCTGACCACTCTGCCCGACTTGGCCACCCCTCGGACCCCCGCCACACCCCGCGACGCTCGCTGGACGCGCGCCCAGTGGCTCCTTCTCGTCACCCTCTGCGTCGTGCTCGCCCTCGACGGGCTCGACGTCTCGATGGTCGGCGTCGCCCTCCCCTCGATCGGCCGCGAGCTCGGCCTCGGCACCGAGTCGCTCCAGTGGATCGTCTCGGGCTACGTGCTCGGGTACGGCTCCCTCCTGCTGCTCGGCGGGCGCATGGCGGACCTCATGGGGCGCCGCCGGATCTTCCTCGCGGCGCTTGCGGTCTTCGCCGCCGCGTCTCTCCTCGGCGGGCTCGTGAGCGACCCCACGATGCTCATCGCGACGCGCTTCATCAAGGGCCTCGCGGCCGCGTTCACGGCGCCCACGGGCTTCTCGATCATCACCACGAACTTCGCGGAAGGCCGCGAGCGCAATCGCGCGATCTCCATCTACACGACGTTCGGCGCGAGCGGGTTCTCGCTCGGCCTCGTGGTGGGCGGACTCATGACGGCGCTCAGCTGGCGTTGGACGTTCCTCTTCTCCGTGCCGATCGCCGTCGCGGCCGTACTCCTGGGGCTGCGCTTCATCCCGCGGGACCGCCCGGCGAACAGCGGCGGGCACGACGTCTGGGGCGCCGTCACCCTTTCCGCCGGCATGCTCGGGCTCGTGTTCACGCTTGTCTCGGCGCCGGGCGCCGGCTGGGGTTCGGCGCAGACGGTCGGCGGCTTCGCGGCCTCGGCCGCCGTGCTCGCGGCGTTCGCGTGGATCGAGACGCGCGCCAAGCACCCGCTCATCCGCTTCGGGATCCTCCGCGAGGGCTGGGTGGCCCGCGCGAACCTGGCGGCGGTGGCGCTGTTCGGTTCCTACCTGAGCTTCCAGTTCATCGTGACGCTGTACCTGCAGTCAGTTCTCGGCTGGGCACCGCTCGCGATGGCCCTAGCGCTGCTTCCCGCAGGGCTCATGGTGGCCGGCAGCGCGCCGTTCGCGAGTCGGCTCATCGACCGCTTCGGGGCGACCCGACTCGTGATCGCCGGGCTGCTCTCGCTCTCGCTGGGTTATCTGCTGTTCCTGCGGATCGGCACGGATCCCACGTACGTGACGGACATCCTGCCGTCCGTGCTGCTCCTCGGCGTCGGTTTCGCGCTCGGGTTCCCGTCGATCAACGTGCAGGCGACCGCCGGGATCCACGACGCCGAGCAGGGCCTCGCCGCGGGGCTCATCCAGACGAGCACCCAGGTGGGCGCGGCGCTCGTCCTCGCGGTGACGACGGCGATCGTCGG
>NZ_JBKZWT010000487.1:0-1851 GCF_047759905.1 Sinomonas sp. G460-2
CACGAACCTGAGCGACCCCGGCCGCGACGGCGGTTAGCAGGGCGCCGAGGAGCAAGATGACCGCCGGGATCCCCACGGCGAATTCGGCCGTCACGGCACCCCGAGAGGCCGTCGCGTTTGCGGTGCCGGGCGAACTAGCCGGATCCGCAGCGCAGAGCGAACGCGCCGGGTCGCGAGCGCCGAGGATCGGCCTCACGGGATCGACAGTGCCGAGCGAATGATATTGAGCAGGAATCCCCTGACTTCTTCGCTCCGAAGGATCACGACGAGCAACCCCGCAAACGCCACAGCACCCAAGGTCGCGATCGCGTATTCGGCGGTCGCCATCCCGTCCTGACCGAGCATCCGGTGACGCGGGGCTCGCACACGGCGACGAGGAGCCCGCAGTCGCCGTCGCCGTCCCCGAAAAGAACTCGGGTTCGGGAGCACCCACCAGCGCGAGGGCGCATCTTCTCTGTACCGGCCCGGCGCCGCCGGCGGGCGCGGCTGTTCGACCGCCGCCGCGTTCGAGGCCCCCGGATAGAGCTCGATGACGTCGGAGACGTGGGCCCGGACTCCCGCTGAATCCGGGACTCGCGCGGCGGTGGTTTCACTGGACATGGCTCCCCCATTTGTCGTGGCTTGTTTGTCGTGGCTTGGTTGGTCCGGCGTCCCTCTCGGTGCCGGGCCCTCCTGCGGTCCGGGCGCCGGACGGTTCCGGCGCCACGGCCAGCGCCAAAGGCGCCGGCAAGTCGCGACCCGCTGGGTCGCGACGCCCGCAGGACCCGGCAGGGCCCCGCGGGAACTCGAAAGCGGCGTACCCCGCCCACGCGTAGAACGTCATCCCGGCATCATCGAGATGAGGACGGGCACGACTCCGAGACAGAGGAACGCCGGCAGCGAGCAGGCCCCCAGCGGTACCACGAGCCGCACTCCGAGGGCTGCCGCCTGCCGTTCGAGCTCGCGGTGCCGGTTTCGGCGGAGGAACCGAGCGCGCGCCGAGATAAGCTCGGACGATGGTGCGCCCGTGGCCGCGGCGAAAGCCAGGGCACGCCTGATCCCCGGGCCATCCTGCCCATCAGGCTCTCCGGCCCACGCCTGGTCCCACGCAACCCCAAGCTCGAGGGCCGCCGCCGCCCGTCCCACAGGTCCGGTCTCGCCGCCGGACACGCGAGCCACGATCCTCAAGGCCCGCGCGAGGGGCGAGCCTGCCTCAAGCATCGCCGCCACGAGCTCGAGGACGAGCGGCGCGTCAAGGGACCCGGCTCTGGTCACGGACGGCGACGGCCCGCTACGGAACCTCAGACTCGACGCCGCAGGGCTCCGTGACGATGCGAGGCCGCTGGCGGGCAGGCTCCCGCGCAGTGGGCGATGAACCGCCACGCACCACGCGGCGAACGCCGCGATGGCGGCCACCGCTCCCCACGGACCGTTCATCGGACCGCTCCCGCCGCGGCCACGAGGCGAGATGACCAGACCCGTCCCGCGATCGTCAGCGCGAGTCCCGCCGCGAGGCACGCGCCTCCCCACGGCGTCCCGAGGAGAACGCCCAATGGGTCGACGCCGAGGAGGGCGCCCATCGCAAGGCCGACCAGAGGGAGGAAGCTGAGGATCCGGGTCGTCGCCCTCGGCCCAGCGAGCGCGGTGGCACGGGCCGCCGCGGCATCGGCGTCTGCTTCGAGCTGAGCCGCAAGGCGATCGAACACGCCGGCGAGCGGGCATCCGGACTCCTCGGCGACCTCGATACACGCGGCCACGTCGCCCCACACGCAGCGCGGGACCTCCTGCAGCACGTGGTGGCGGGGCCGCCCGGACGAATGCGGACCGGTGGCTCCCGCCTTGATGAGCCCCGCGGCCTCGCGGATCGCCTGG
>NZ_JBKZWT010000488.1:0-1847 GCF_047759905.1 Sinomonas sp. G460-2
GCACGCTGCGCATTGCCACGCGGCGGCGCGGAGGACTAGGTTCGTTGTCATCCGCGTGGGGGTGCGCGTGTTAGTCGAGCTGGGAGGCGACTGTGGGACTCAACCCCTTGACCTCGGAGGAGCGCAGCAGGGCGGTGTCCAAGGCCACGGCCGCCCGCGCACGGCGTGCCGAGGCCAAGTCCGCGCTCAAGGCCGGCACGCTCGGCCTCGACGAGCTGTTCGAGCGGGCCACCGCAGACGAAGCGCTCGCCCGGCTCAAGGTCACGGAGATGCTCGAGTCGTTCCACGGGATCGGGCCCGTGCGCTCGCTCGCCATCCTGGGCCAACTCGGCATCGCCCCGAGCCGCCGCCTGCGAGGCCTGGGCATCCACCAGCGCCGCGCGCTGATAGATTTTCTCGAGGCGCAGTAACGTTTTGGCGCCCGAGCGTCGCCACATGGCGCACGCCAGCGGAAGAGGCAAGGAGCACGGGTACACGCGTGGACAGCACAACGAGCGCAGCCGGCGGGGAGCGCCATGCGCGCGGCGCGGCCAAGCACACGGGCCTGACGGTCCTCGCGGGACCCACCGCGGTGGGGAAGGGAACGGTCTCGACGTACATCCGAGACAACTACCCCGAGGTGTGGCTCTCGGTCTCCGCGACGACCCGCCCGGCCCGTCCCGGTGAGCGTGAGGGCGTCCACTACTTCTTCAAGTCGCCCGAGGAGTTCGAGCAGCTTGTCGCCGAAGGTGAGTTCCTCGAGTGGGCCGTGGTGCACGGCGCCAACCGCTATGGCACCCTCAGGGCTTCGGTCGACGACGCGATTGCCCAGGGCAAGGCCGTCCTCCTCGAGATCGACCTGCAGGGCGCGCGCCAGGTCAAGGAGGCCATGCCCGAGGCTCGTTTCGTGTTCCTGGCCCCGCCGAGCTGGGACGAGATGGTCCGCCGGCTCGTGGGACGCGGCACGGAGAGCCCCGAAGAACAGCAGCGCCGCCTCGAAACGGCTAAAATAGAACTCGCTGCCGAGCCGGAGTTCGATTTCACGGTCGTCAATGACGATGTCCGGCGCGCGGCAGACGAGCTTGTTTCACTCATGGGACTGACACCGCACGCGCACCAATCGGCGCGTTAGTGTGTCCGTTCCGCCCCGCACCAGTGCATTGGAGAAATTCGTGACTTCGAACCCCGAAGGAATCATCAACCCGCCGATCGACGATCTGCTCACGAAGTCGGACTCGAAGTACGGGCTCGTGATCTTCGGAGCCAAGCGCGCCCGCCAGATCAACGCGTACTACGCCCAGCTGCACGAGGGCCTCTTCGAGTACGTCGGCCCGCTCGTGGACACGAAGCTCAACGAGAAGCCGCTCTCGATCGCGCTGCGGGAGATCAACGACGGGCTGCTCGTCGCGAAGCGCTCCGACGACGAGTCGGCCGCGCAGGACTAAGGCTCACTGACTGACTTCGGGAGGGTCGTTGCGCGTCGTCTTGGGCGTCGGGGGCGGGATTGCAGCCTATAAGGCCGCCTCGCTCCTCCGTCTGTTCACGGAGGCCGGGCACGACGTGACGGCCGTCCCGACCGACGCCGCGCTCTCCTTCGTCGGCAAGGCGACGTGGGAGGCCCTCTCGGGCAAGCCCGTCCGCACGAGCGTGTTCGAGGCCGTCGAATCCGTCAACCACGTGCGGCTCGGGCACGAGGCTGAGCTCATCGTCGTCGCGCCCGCGACTGCGGACCTCCTGGCCCGCGCGGCGGGCGGCCACGCTGACGATTTGCTCACGAACGCGCTTCTCACGGCGCGCTGCCCGGTGCTCATGGCCCCGGCCATGCACACCGAGATGTGGCGCCACCCCGCGACGCAGGCCAACGTCGC
>NZ_JBKZWT010000489.1:0-1844 GCF_047759905.1 Sinomonas sp. G460-2
CACAGGCCGAGGTCATGTGCCGTGATGCGCCCCTCGGGGGCCACGCCCGTGGCCTCGACCACCACGAGCCCCAGGCCGCCCGCGGCGCGCGAGGCGTAATGGGCAAGGTGGAAGTCGTGGGGACGGCCGGCCTGGCCCTCGTCGGGAACCGCGCTGTACGTGCACATCGGCGACATCCACACGCGGTTGGGCACGGTCACGCCCCGCAGCTGGAGCGGCTCGAAAAGGCTCGTCATGCTGGCTCCTTCGGGGACCGTCGCGTCAGTTGAACGTCGCCGCGTCGATGACGAAGCGGTAGCGCACGTCGGAGGCGAGCACGCGCTCGTAGGCGTCGTTGATCCTCTCGGCGGGGATCACCTCGATGTCCGCGCCGAAGCCGTGCTCGGCACAGAAGTCGAGCATCTCCTGCGTCTCCCGAATGCCGCCGATCGCAGAGCCGCTCAGCGTCTTGCTCCCGCCGATGAGGCTGAACGCGTTGACCGGAAGGGGCTCAGCGGGCGCGCCGACGCACACCATGGCGCCTTCCGTGGCGAGCAGGCCGAGGTACGCGTTGAGGTCGATCGGGGCGCTCACGGTGTTGAGGATGACGTCGAACGTGCCCTTGAGGCGCTCGAAGGTCTCCGGCTCGGCCGTCGCGTAGTACTCATCGGCACCCAGGCGGAGGCCGTCCTCCTGCTTCTTGAGGGACTGGGAGAGGACCGTGACCTCGGCGCCGAGGGCGTGCGCGATCTTGACGGCCATGTGCCCGAGCCCACCGAGGCCGACGACGGCGACTCGCTTGCCGGGGCCCACGCCCCAGCGGCGCAGGGGCGAGTAGGTCGTGATGCCCGCGCACAGGAGCGGGGTCGCGACGTCGAGCGCGAGCGCGTCCGGGATGCGGACCACGAAGTTCTCGGCGACCACGACGTGCGTCGAGTAGCCGCCCTGCGTCAGGGTCCCGTCGCGGTCGAGCGACGCGTACGTGCCCACGTTGCCCTCGAGGCAGTGCTGCTCGTTGCCCTTGAGGCAGTTCGCGCAGTGGCCGCACGAGTTGACCATGCAGCCCACGCCGACGCGGTCGCCCACGGCGTGCTTCGTGACCTCGCTGCCCACGGCCGTGACGATCCCGGCGATCTCGTGCCCCGGGACGAGCGGGTAGTGGCGCTGGCCCCAATCGCCGCGGACGGTGTGGATATCGGAGTGGCAGATGCCCGCGAACTTGATTTCGATGAGCACATCGTGCGGCCCGACGTCCCGGCGTTCGATCGTGGTCTTCTCGAGCGGCTCGGTGGCGCTCGGCGCGGCGTAGGCGTTGACGGTGAGCATGGTGACTCCAATCCGAGGGTGGCAAGCCGGTCCCAGCCGATCGGCGGGACGGGAACTTCGATTGGCATCGTAGTACGATGTTTTCCGTACCTTCAATTCCCCGGATGCGAGAATTCAACCATGCGAGTCTTGGAGCACCCCGAGCAGGAGGAGATCGAGCTCGACGCCGTCCTCGCGGCCCTGGCCGATCCGATCCGGCGCCGGATCGTGTGCCAGCTCGCGGGCGGACATGACGATCAGGCCTGCATCGCGTTCGGGCTCCCCGTGAGCAAGTCGACGTCCACGCACCACTTCCGGGTTTTGCGCGAGGCCGGAGTCATCTCGCAGCACTACCGAGGCACGGCGATCCTCAGCTCGCTCCGCTCCGAGGACCTCGACGCGCGGTTCCCCGGGCTGCTCGCATCCGTCATCGCGGCCGAGCACGCCGCAAAGATCGCCGCGAAGGCCCTCCCGGGGAGCGTCGCGCCGTGAACGGCGTGTGCGTCGTGGGCAGCGCCAACGTGGACACCGTGGTCCGCGTCCAGCGGCACCCGCTCGGC
>NZ_JBKZWT010000049.1:0-19490 GCF_047759905.1 Sinomonas sp. G460-2
GCGGCCGCTGCCGAGCGCTGTCCAGCCCACCGGAGAAGAAGATCACCGGGAGGACGGGGAGGATGCACGGCGAAATCCCCGTGATGAGACCGCCAAGGAAACCGATAAGGATGTTCGCCCACATGCCTACCGTTCGGCGCCCTCCGGCGCTCCGGATTGGGGTGGATCCATTTCCTCCGCTGGGTCGGCTCACTCCCGGCGCGTCCAATCCGGCCTCTCCGCCGCTCCGAAGGACAGTCGCAACCACCCCCGCCACGCTCACCGAGAGCACCATCGAGACCCCCGGCGGGACACCGTGAACAGGAGTGAAGCCATGAGAAGAATTCAGCGCACATCCGCCGCCGTCGGCTTGGCCGCCATCGCCGTCCTGGGCCTTGCGGCCTGCGGCGGGTCGACGACATCCTCGGGCCCGTCGTCGGCCGCCTCGAGCGCCCCGCCGTCGAGTTCGCCGAGCCCCAGCTCCTCGGCGATGTCCACCAAGGACCCTGCCGCAAACCTCGTCGGAACGGGCTGCGCCGCGTACGCCCAGGCGAATCCGAGCGGCCCGGGCTCGGTCAAGGGCATGGCGGCCGATCCCGTGGCCGTCGCCGCATCGAACAACCCGCTGCTCACGACTCTCGTCCAGGCGGTCTCTGGCAAGCTCAACCCGAAGGTCAACCTCGTTGACACCCTCGATTCGAACCAGTTCACCGTCTTCGCGCCGGTTGACAGCGCGTTCGGCAAGATCGACCCGGCCACCATCGCCAGCCTCAAGACCGATGACGCGACGCTCAAGAAGATCCTCACCTACCACGTGGTTCCGGGCCAGATCGATCCCAAGTCGATCGCTGGCGAACACATGACCGTCGAGGGCCAGAAGCTCACCGTGACCGGTTCGGGCAACAGCCTCAAGGTCAACGGCGCCAACGTCATCTGCGGCGGAGTCCAGACCGCCAACGCGACCGTTTACCTCGTGGACTCGGTCCTCATGCCGCCGGCCAGCTGACCTGCGGCATCCCTACCGCACCGGCCGGCGTGATTGCCGGCAGCATCGACGATCGCCGTCGTGGCCAGGTCCACGGCGGCGATCGCATTCAGCCGCAAAGCAGATCTGGGTTCACGGTCGACCAATCCGACTTCGGAACGGCACCGAACCTTGATCGGACGGCACCCCACGGTCGGGTCGCAGGAGTCCGCCGGACGAGCTGGGACCCGAACGGAGGCGATGACAGTTCGACAAGCACTAAGCCCCCTCTGCGCACTGCGCTTCGCGCTAGTAATGGCCTTCTCGGGATTTGTCTGGCTAGCCCTTGGCACGGGCACCGCGCACGCGGCTGACACCTCATCGACCGGGGACCTCCTGGGTTCCTTCAAGGGCGTGGCCGCGACCGTCCTTCCACGCGACACCGCCCCGGCGGTGGGAAGCTCCGGGGCTCAGGCCATGAGCCCGGCTGGGCCCGCGGTGAGCCCTACCGACGGGAGCTCCGCCCCTGCGGCCACCGCCATCGCTCCACCCGGTGGGGCCGCCCTCCAGACGGTCGGCCAGGCGGCGCAGCCGGTCACGAATGTCATTGCGCAGGGCGCCGCGCCCATTCTTCAACCTGTCATGCCGATCGTGGCGGTTGTTGCCGAACCCGTCACCACGCCCTTGACCGCGGTTGCGCCAGCGCTTCAACCGGCGGCCCAGAACCTCGGGCCTACCGCGCCGTCGCCCGTCCCAGCCAGCAGCCTGCCGAGCCAGCCTCCCGGACCAACCGGCAGCGCAACGCCGCCTGCCTCCCCTCCCCCGGCCCCGAACTCGCCTGCCTCGGATCGTGGCGGCATATCCGCGTCCGGCGTCACCGCCCGGATCCCACCCACGAAGCAAACGCTGCGGGAGCGCCGGATGGCGGGCCCGCAAGGTGTTCCATCGATGTCCCCGTCCGCTCAGATCGAGGCCTCACCAACCGGCGAGCCGGCTGGCAGCCCTGCTTTGCCGCCAGCCCCTTCGGCGGTCGCCGCTGGAGCGGGCGGAAGCTCTCCCGTGATGTCCGTGATCGCGGCCGATGACCCCTACCGCTTGATCCTGCCGCGCACCGAGGGCGGGGAGACATCGGCCTTCGGCTTCGTACTTCCCCGATCTCCGATCAACGATCCACGCTTCTCGCCCGACTGAGCTTGGCCGCGCTGTGCCGCGACGCACAGCATTCCGCAGCCAATTCGGCCCGACCGGGCCGAGTCAGAAATCAGTCAGAGTGAGGAAACACATCATGAAGTCTCTGGTTCGTAACAGCCTGTGCGCCGCGCTTTTCGCTGGCGGCGTGCTCCTCATCGGGGCCTCCGGAGCCTCAGCCGATACCGGCGCCACTCAAGCGGTATCGTCCCAGGACAGCGCCAGCGCGTGGTCGGTGATGTCCGGGACGACGTCTGGGATGACCAACGCCAACCTCGGCGCCGGACTCGGCATCAACGCAGGCCTCAACGCAAACGCCCAGAGCACCGCCACGGGCAGCGGCAGCAACTGGGTCGGCACCAACGGCGCCACCGGGACCACCGGCACCACCTCCGGAATGACCAACGCCAACCTCGGCGCCGGACTCGGCATCAACGCAGGCCTCAACGCCGCCGCCCAGAGCACCTCCACGGGCAGCGGCAGCAACTGGGTCGGCACCAACGGCGCCACCTCCGGCATGACCAACGCCAACCTCGGCGCCGGACTCGGAGTCAACGCCGGCCTCAACGCCAACGCCCAAAGCACCACCACGGGCACCAACCGGGCCGCAACCGGAACCACCGGCGCCACCGGCACCACCTCCGGAATGACGAACGCCGACCTCGGCGCCGGACTCGGAATCAACGCCGGCCTCAACGCCAACGCCCAGAGCACCACCACGGGCAGCGGCAGCAACCGGGCCGGCACCAACAGCGCCAGCACCGGCATGACCAACGCCAACCTCGGCGCCGGACTCGGAATCAACGCCGGCCTCAACGCCAACGCCCAAAGCACCACCACGGGCAGCAACCGGACCGCAACCGGCACCAACGGCACCACCTCCGGAATGACCAACGCCAACCTCGGCGCCGGACTCGAAATCAACGCCGGCCTCAACGCCAACGCCCAAAGCACCACCACGGGCACCGGCCGGGCCGCAACCGGCACCAACAGCGCAACCTCCGGCACGACCAACGCCAACCTCGGCGCCGGACTCGGGATCAACGCCGGCCTCAACGCCATGACCCAAAGCGCCACGATGGGAACCGGCATTATCGGCGGCTAGCGCCACCGTCGAGAGGGGCCGGGCGTTTTACACGCCCGGCCCCTTTCGCCTGCTCGCGAACGTCTCCCGTTTCGTCCCTTCACCAGGGATGCGCAAATCCGGCAGACACTCAGTCTTGACCTCGCCGCCCACTGAGATCGAAGAGCGATCCGCCTATACTCCGACGAGGCCTTCCAGGAATTTCGGGTGTGCAATTCTGAACCGGAGTGTCCGAGGCCTAATCCTCTTCAGAAGGGCAGATCTGATGCAGACGATCAAGAAGCGATTCATCTATACGGGAATCTTGATCTTCGTGGCAGGCATCGTCATTGAAACGTTGAGCTCTGCCATCCTGGGCGCGATCGCCACCGCGCTGGAGCCAAGCCGCGTGCCGATGATGTGGGCGGTGGAGTCAATCGTCGGGGCGACCAGATCCGGTCTCGCTCCGCTGGGTGCAGTTCTGCTAGCAATCGGGATCGCCCTGCACTGGCTCCGGGATTATCTGCCGGAGGCACCAACCACCTCCGATCCGGATGCCGAGCAAACACGCCCGTGACGCCTCGCTACCCTCCAACGCAGTGATGCCCGCGACCGAACCTGGTCGCGGGAACCCTGTCAACTGGCGGGGTCGTACTGGAACTCGCGCACCTCCTGCGCGCACCGGCAGGCAACCGCGATCTTCGCGGCCCATTCCAGTGCCGCCTCGCGGGAGGGCACTTCCAGAATCGTGTAGCCGCCTTCGAGCTGCTTCGTCTGCGGATAGGTGCCCTCGGTCACCGTGCCATCCCCGGCGACCCGGACGGGCGGAACGGCCTCGTTGATTCCGCCGCCGAACACCCAAACGCCAGCTTCCTTCGCCTCCTCCACTACCGCATGCGCCTCGTCCGAGACTGTCTGCAGATCGTCGTGGGAAAGGTCCATGGCTCCACTCGGGAACGAGATCAAGAACTTCGTCATCGTCGACTCCTTCTCCCCTTTTCAGAGACTGGACAATCGTCGCCGACCTCACACCCGCTCACAAGACTCGCGCCACCCGCAACGTACGCGGGTCAGGTCATCCCTGGGCGCCCGAATCCTCGGCATCGCCATACGCCGCGGCGATCGCAGGGGCAGTTGCCTGGAAGACCGTGCCGCCGCCCGGAAGGACCATGTACGCCAGAAACTCCTCGTCGAACGTGACGATGCCCGAGGCGACGGCGTCGAGCTTGGCCCGGATCAACAAGGACAGTTGCCGCCAGGCTTGGCGGGCGGCTTCCTGAGCGGACTTGGATTCGTGGGGTCTGCTGCTTGGCTGTATCCAATCGTGCGTCCGCTCGGACTGCGAATCGGCCGGTCCGGGTGGCGAGACGAGCATGCGGAATGTCCGGTCACCCAAGCTGAAGACGACGGCTGCCCTGCGGTATTCCGACGCGATGCGGAATCTGCTGGCACCGGACTCGGCGAGCATCTGCCGGATCTCCTCTTGAAAAACTGAGGAGCTGAGCGAGGCGCCCCGGACGTAGTTGTGGCTCATAGCGCAGCTACGTCCAGTCGGTGCCTCGAGCGCCAGGCCATTACGCGCGCCGGTACCGGGCGGTGAGGGGGCACTCGAAGGGATCGCGCGCCGCGAGCCCGACCCTGTTGAGGTACGAAATCACGATTCCGTAGGAGCGCCAGATGCTCGTCTCCGCATACGGGACGGCGAGCCGCGTGCACTGCGCGCGCACCATCTTGCGAGCACTCGCGAGATGGGGGCGGGGCATGCTCGGGAAGAGGTGATGCTCGATCTGGTAGTTCAAGCCGCCCATGAGCCACGTGGCCCACCAACCCCCGGAGATGTTCCGCGAGGTGCGCACCTGCTTGGAGAAGAAGTCGAGCTTCGCATCCCGAGCGATCACGGGCATGCCCTTGTGATTCGGGGCGAAGCTGGCGCCCATGTAGATGCCGAACACCGCGAGCTGGACCCCGAGGAACGCGAATCCCATTCCGAGCGGGAGCAGCAAGAAGAGCGGAAGAACGACGACGGCGAAGCGCACCGCGAGCAGGCCCAGCTCGGCCCAGCGCGCCTTGACCGGCCCCCGGGAGAACAGGTGGCGGAAGCTGAGGTAGTGAAGGTTCAGGCCCTCGAGGGTCAGCAACGGGAAGAACAGCCATCCCTGGCGGCGGGTGATCAGGGCACGGAGGCCCCTCGCCTTCGATGCGTCTTCCTCGAGGAAGGAAATAGTGTCGACGTCGATGTCGGGGTCACGGCCTACCCTGTTCGGGTTCGCATGGTGCCGGGAGTGCTTGGAGTCCCACCACGAATAGCTCATCCCCACGGCTGCGCCCAAGATCCGGGCCAGGTGATCGTTCGCGCGTCCCCCAGCCAGAATCTGACGGTGCCCGGCCTCGTGGGCGAGGAATGCCACCTGAGTGAACAGGACGCCGAGCGCCGCTGCGATCAGAAGCTGGAACCAGCTCTCTCCGAGCAGAATGGAGCCGGTTACGCACCCCGCGAGCCCCACTGCGAGGACGCCACCTACCAGCGAGTAGAACCACGGAGTACGGCGCAGCAGCCCCTTCTCGCGGATCGTCTGGGACAGCTCAAGATACGCCTTGGTCAGGGGAGGGAACGTCTCCGCGCCCGCGTAAGCCTGAGGACTGGAAGTGACGTGGGGGGCGGGGCTGGAGACTGTTGTGATCAGAGCACCTTCTCTGGGGGCCGGCGCCCAAGGCGCTGTCGGGAAGCGGGTGTGTCCGTGCGGGCGGAAGGCAGTCCGCGATCCGCCCGCACGGCTCTTGAGATCAGAGGGGGCGAATGTTCGCAGCCTGCGGGCCCTTGGGGCCGCGCTCGGCGTCGTACTCGACCTTCTGGCCATCTTCGAGGGAGCGGTAGCCCTGCGTCGCGATCGCGCTGTAGTGAGCGAAAACGTCGGGAGTGCCGTCGCTGGGCTCGATGAACCCGAAGCCCTTCTCGGAGTTGAACCATTTGACGGTGCCAGTGGCCATGTCGTCTTTTCCTTTTGTTGAGATCGGCCGCGAACGCGACCGGGGTGTGCCGCGTCGACGGCGCCGACGTGGACGTGAGTGGGTGGATGAGTGAGTCGAATCCGTACCCAGCCTTCCGCGGAATGGCGAAGGGCGAGAATCTGGGGAAGCCGTGCAGGGACGTCGCGGGAGGTGTCGGCCATGGTGCCAGAGACAGGCGGACGTGGGCCGTGGTTCCTCTTCAGCCACGGATCCTTGCATCGTGCAGCGGCGGCCGCTCGGGTCTCTGACGTAGACCGCTGCGGCGAATACGGTGGGCCTTCGAAGCGAAGGCCCCGGTCGGACGACCACCTGGGAAGTCCGCGTTCGTATGAGTCTACAGGACGCCGACCTCGGCCCTCCGGCGCCAGTGGCTGCGCTCCGCGGTCACTGAACCCCGCGCCGCTGACTCAAACGCCTCCCAAATCGGCGCGCACCCGGCCCCACGTGCCGCCCATGCTCCCCCGCCCGGCCGGCCCCCGCCGTCGTCCGCTCTTTGTCCTCGGACCCGCGCAAGGGGACCTCCCGCAGCGTCAGCACGAGGACGAAGGCGAGCGCGATGATCGGGATCGCGTAGACGAACATCCCGGTCAGCGCGTTCGAGAACGCGATCTCGAACCCCTGGCGCAGCGCCGCCGGCAGCCGCGAGATGAGGGCCGGGGTGATGGAGTCGGTGCTCGGCAGGCGGGACGCGGCTCCCGCGGGTAGGTGCTGGGCGAGCTGGTCCGTGAGGCGGCTCGTGAAGATCGAGCCGAAGATCGACACCCCGAGCGAGCCGCCCACCAACCGGCCAAGCGTCACCGTCGACGTCGCGGTTCCCACATCCGGGATCGCCGCCGCGTTCTGGGCGATGACGACCATCACCTGCATCGTCAACCCGATCCCGAGCCCGAGGATCACCATGTACAGCCCCGAGGTGAGCCGGTTCGTGTCGACGCCCATCGTCGAGAGCAGATAGAACGCCGTCCCGACGACGAGCGCGCCCACAATCGGCGACCACTTGTAGTGCCCGGTCCGGCTGATGATCTGCCCCGAGACCCCAGCGGCCACGATGAGCCCAGCCATCATCGGCACGAGCAGCAGCCCCGAATTCGTCGCACTCGCCCCCGAGACGATCTGCAGGAACAGCGGTAGGAACGCAATCCCGCCGAACATCGCGAAGCCAACAATGAAGCTCACGGAGGCGGCGACGTCGAACGCCGGGAGCCGGAACAGCCGCAGCGGGATGATCGGCACGGCCGCGGCCCGCTCGGCGAACACAAAGCCGACCAAGAGAACCGCGCCCGCCGCGCCGAGGGCGTAGATGGTGGGCGAGTTCCAGGCGACGGTCGTGCCGCCCCACGTCGTCAGGAGCACGATGCACGTCAGGGCACCCCCGAGCAGGACGGCGCCGAGGAAGTCGATGCGCCGCTCCCCTTCGCGGCGCGGCACCTTGAGCACTTTGCTGACGACGGCGAGTGCCACCGCGCCGATGGGCAGGTTGATGTAGAAGATCCATCGCCAGGAGACGTAGTCGGTGAGGTAGCCGCCGATGAGCGGCCCGGCGACCGACGCGAGGCCGAACACGGCGCCCATGTAGCCCTGGTATCTGCCGCGTTCGCGGGGCGTGACGATGTCCGCGATCGTCGCCTGCGCGCCGACCATGAGCCCGCCGCCGCCCACACCCTGCAGGGCCCGGAACGCGATGAGCTGCGCCATGCTCTGGGACAGCCCGGCGGCCACCGAGCCGATGAGGAAGATGACGATCGCGACGAGGAACAGCGGCTTGCGGCCGTAGAGGTCGCCGAGCTTGCCGTACAGCGGCATAACGACCGACGACGCCAGGAAGTACGCCGTCACGACCCACGAGAGTTCTTGGAGCCCGTTGAGCTCGCCGACGATGGTCGGCAGGGCGGTGGCCACGATGGTCTGGTCCATCGCGGCGAGGAGCATCCCGAGCATGAGTCCGGACATCGCCGTGAGGACCTGGCGGTAGGTTCGCGGCGCGGGGACGGAAGCGTCGAAAGCGGCTGACATGGCCTCGACCTCCAAACAGCGAGGAGCCTGTTCGGTCTCTCCGTTCAGGCTACGCTCGGCGGGCTCTGCTGTCCCCAAGTTGGGCGAGCAAGCTAGCGGGGTTGGAAGCCGCGAGCTAAGCCCCTGAGTATGCCGAGAGGGGCCAGCTTGCGTTGCTGGCCCCTCTCGATCTTCTCTAGTTGCTGGCTGGTTCCGCGCGCGGCCGAGGTACGCGCCGTCTGCCGCGTTCTGTTAGATAGGCGATCGCGCCGATCAAGGGGATGAGCACGATCAGAGCCAGCCACAAGAAACGCGCCACGCCGGCCAACCGCCGATCTGTGAGTGCAAGGACAAGCGCGACGATTTCAACGGCTAGGACGGCCAAAGTCGGGATCCCGGCGATGGCCAGGACCACGTAATTCGGCTGCAGCTCGGAAGCCTGACTGGGTCCCAGCCATGTCGTCACGAACTCGTAGCCCATCCTCTGTCTCCTCCCACGTTCAGCTGCACCCAAACGTCCCAGGACCCCCACGAAGTTCATCGGGATTATTCGCTTGCCTGCTCCTGATACAGGATCCTTAGCGATGGGCTGGCGGAGGGTCAATGGGTGGCCCGCACCACGACCCAATTTATGGATCCTGAGGGTCAGCCCATCTTCATCCAGCCTTGAACGCACTGCGCAGATCAATCGAGACGGGCATCGCAACACTGACATCGATGACCGACGGCCACCCAGTCTCCCGTTTTCAAACACGGAGCACCTACGTGCTTCGCTGCGCCCAGCCCGTACCCTGAACGACAGATTCCGGGGAGCCTATCGAACATTCACTGAGAACCACTACCGACGGCGTCCGTGACCGGTCTCGGCGGAATCAAAGCGAGCGAACGAATTCTCGCCGCGTGGACTATTGACGCACACCTAGTGATCCACTAAGCGGGGCGAATTGAGTCGCCAGGCGGTTAGTCGCTCGCGGTCGGCTCGGCGCTCGCCCTACCCGAGGCTAATACCATGGACCCCCTAAACCTTGCATTGTGCGGATCGTGGGTTAATGTAAACCGTACGCAACCTATCGCTGCAATGAAAAAGGTTGCGGAAATCGTCAGAACAATGCGTATCCTCATTTCGGCTGACTCTGGAGAATTCAGACGCAGAGCGCTTCCCGAATGACTCCGACAATGAATTGAGGAACCATGTACACCGCCGCGCGGCTTGCTGCCGCAATATCCCTCATTTTACTTCTTTCGCTCGGCATTACATCCGTCGCTCGCGCACACACAGGTAGTGCACCGAATGAAACATTCTCGCCGGCGAAGGTTGATCCCAGCAATCAGCTTCCCGCCTCCGCCACCGCAGCAAATCTTGAGGTGTACCCAAGCCTCGTCTGTTACAAGGACGGCTCATATACCTGGAGCGTCACGGTCGTAGACGGCGAGCCGAACTTCCAATATCAGATCTTTTGGTACTACAGCGAGACCCACGACGACGGCTCAGGTGGTGGTACCTTCACCACAGAGTATGAGGGCGTGCTCACAACCGGGTCTGCGGGCATCGGCACAAGTTCAACGTATTACGACAACTTCGGCCCGGGGCTCACAAGTGTAACGATATATGTTACTGTCGGAGGCATCACGGCCTCAACGACCGTAAACTGCCCTTGATCGGAGCGCTCGGTGCAGATGTTCGAATCTTCAAATTATCGACCCGGGGAGCCGCTTCGATCGTGGCTCAACGGCGAAGAAGTTACCCGCTACGATGCCGAGCTCATCGTTCAGAAATCTGGTTCGGCCGATTCCCTGAGGAAGCTCTTCAGCGGAGGGTCTCTGGATGACGCTGATCTGATCGCGTTTGGACGATTGAATTCATGGTGTGTTCTCCAGTGGTATGAACCGATCGTCATCCTTGTCTCCAAGCCAACTGCCGCCGCCAAAGTTGTGAAATTCTTATCGGAAAATGTGAGATCGATCGCAATGGAATAGCGACTGAGGGCCGAACTGGCTTGCTGATGGGACGGCTCGTAGTCCAAATCCCCATCAGCAAGCTGTTCGCTACGATCGAGGCTCACCGCGGTGGGCCTCACCGCTCAGATCCTTCTTGATCCGGGCCAACTCGGCCCGGATCACCCTCAGGACAATTTCCTTCATTGGGTCCCCTGTCACCGCAGAGGCCACCTTTAGGTCTCGGTGTAGGCCTCGGGACAGGCCGATCGTCATCACCTTGTCGCCCTCGGACACGCGTTCATCCCCCTAGATAGCGCCGTCTTGCAAGGCCACCCTAGCCGTGGATCCAAGACCCGGATGGTCGTCGCCTGCCTAGGCACGAGTGTGCTCATGAGACTTCCGTGGCACAACTGTCAGTTTCGGTGGTGAGCCACGTTAAGCCTCCGTGCCGCAAGAGAGAGGCGCAACCGTACACGCTTGCTCCGGGCTACTTGTCTGTGAGTGCTACCGACCAGCGACCATCGAGAGGCGAGAGACCCAACCGGGAATCCGGACTCCGTGAGACGCTGCTCAATGGTCTACTCGCAACGGGAACCTTTTCGGCCGCTGCGGACACTACGGAGCATGAGGCATATGGGGGAACCCGACGAAGACCTGTGGCGCCGGTGCGCGGCTGGCGACGCCGACGCCTTCGGCGTCCTGTTCGAAAGGTATGCCGATGCCGTTTTCAGGTACTGCGTGTCGCGGTGCGGGTCGTGGCACGACGCTGAGGAGCTCGTCTCAATCACCTTCCTTGAGGCCTGGCGACAGCGAAACAGGCTCAGACTCGAAAGAGACACGGTGCTGCCATGGCTGCTAGGGGTCGCCACCAACGCAGACCGCAATCGCGCCAGAGCATCACGCCGTCACGCTGAATTCCTAGCACGGCTGCCGTACTCGGACCCACGACACGAACAGAATCAGGCCGACCACGCCGAGGCCATTGCTACGAGGCTCGACGCGGAACGCGCCGTCCGCGAAATGGTTGACACCACCGCTGGTCTGAACGCAGGCGAGCGGGACGTCGTCCTTCTGTGCCTGGTGAACGGGCTCGGTCAGGATGAGGTCGCAAAGGCCCTTGGAGTCCGCCCCGGCACCATCAAATCCCGGCTGCATAGGGCCAAGGCCAAGTTGGCCAAACTGCCCAGTCCCCCGGATTCTGCCGATCATTTTGACGCGAAGATCGCCAAAGCGAGGATGTCATGAACCTCTCCGAAATCACCTACCCCAAGGACACGAAGGACCGCGTCCGGAATCTGCTCGTTCAGGAAGCCCGCCGTAGGCCGGCGCCTGGGCGAAGATGGCGCAGCTTTCCTGTGGTGATGGCAGTTGCTGGCACGGCCCTGATTGGAACTACCGCCGCCGGAATCTACACGGCCTTTGCTCCCGTGAACGACAAACGGGACATTCGCTGCTACTACCACGCCGACCTCACTACGAGGCCCCCGATCAAGGCCTTGCCGGGCCAAACCATGCCTCCCTTCATAACAGCAGGCATCTTCGAGGCAGGGTTCGACGCCAGCAAGAACCCGAATCCGAGCGACAAGAACGCCGGAATGAAGCAAATCAGCGACCCCATCAACCTCTGCAGCAGGATCTGGAATGACGGGGGGATGAGTCCTGACGGACTCACAGATGACCTCATCCCGGCGGACTTCCTCCTCCCCGCGCCGGGGAGCATCGTCTCTGGAGCCGGGTACAAGGACCAGAACGATCACCCCATTGAGCCCGACCAGGGCGTCTTCGGACACTTCGGGCACTACATCCCACGCCTGGCCGAATGCGTTGTCGACAACACTGTCGCCGTCATCCCTGGGGGTCCTGAGGTGTGCGCTCGCCTTGGAATCCCTGCGCTTCAGCAGTAAACCGGAGCTGCTTTAGGCTCGGAGCCATGACTATTCAGCGCATGGACAATGTCGGAATCGTCGTCGAAGACCTGGATGCCGCCGTGGCGTTCTTCACGGAGCTCGGCATGGAGCTGGAGGGCAGGGCTCAGATTGAGGGGCTGTGGGCGGACCAGACTGTCGGGCTCGACGGCATTCGAAGCGAGATCGCCATGATGCGGACCCCAGACGGCCACGGCAAGCTCGAGCTGGCGAAGTACTACGCCCCCGCGCTCGTCGACGCCGGGCCGAAGAACCCGCCGCCCAATACGCTCGGCCTGCATCGCGTCATGTTCGCCGTCGATGACATCGATAACACCATCTCCCGACTACGCGCCCACGGCGCCGAGGTTCTCGGCGAGGTGGCCCAGTACGAGAGCATCTTCCGGCTCTGCTACCTCCGCGGCCCTGCGGGCATCATCGTCGCCCTGGCCGAACAGATCGGCTGACTCGGACCTGCCGCAAGCAACACCTGTCGACGGCAAGGACTACGGTTCGTCACTCGCCGCTCGGGCCGCCGCGTCGCGGATCATCCATCGACGGACAAGGATCACGTCGACAGCGGCTTCGAGGGCGACGACCACCCAAAACAACCAGATCGGCAATCCCGCGAAGATGGTTCCGAGCAGCAGTCCGACCAGGACCGCTGACGCAGCGATCTGGTAGATCACTCGAGCAGATGTCGCGCTTCGCGCCTCGCCATACTCCCGCAGAAGGTGAAGGATCTTCACCGGCGCCGACCTCCGTGAGTGCGACAACCGCGAAGCGTCGACTCCTGCAAGCAGTTTGTGCATGGATCCCCCAAATCGTTCGTACGGTTGCGGCGGTCCGCGAGCCGCGTCCCGCCGAGACTTCAGACAAGCAACCGAGTTCGCCCGTGTCAAGTACGCCGTAACAAGCATGGAAGTAAAGTTAGGCGGATCTTAGGCGCCGGACCCCGGAAGCCGCCCCGCCGTCGTCGTCCGCATCCAGGCCGCCAGCCCACACCACCCGCCTACTTCAACGATGAAAATTGGTCAACCGGTTGACTATGTTATGCATCACACCCATACTCGATGCAGGCACGGTTCGAGACCTTGCTCCAGACGCCGGACCTCCCGGCGCAAGGGGGAACTTCGACAATCGGGGCGCCGATGCAGGCCGCCCAGAACAGAAAGGACGCGAGGATGCGTTGGTTCGCAAAGGCCGCCGCCGCAGTTGCGGCGGTTGCTCTGCTGGCGGGGTGCTCCGCAGGCGCTGGCAGCAGTTCGGGCGACACGACCCTGCAGTGGTGGGTCGTCAACCCGTCCAACCAGAAGGCGCAGGACGGCCTCAACAAGATCATCACCGACTTCGAGGCCGCCAACCCCGGCATCAAGGTCCAGCTCACGGCCCGGGCCGTCGACGCGCACAAGGACGCGCTCCGCACGGCGATCGGCACGCCGGCCGCCCCGGACATCTACCAGTACTGGGCCGGCCCCGGCCTCGGCGGCGAGCTCGTGAAGGCCAACGCGAGCGCTGACCTCACCGACTACTACAAGCAGTACAACTGGGACTCCCGGTTCGCCGACGCTGCCCTGGGCCCGGTGAAGCAGTACGGCGGCTACAACGGCGTGCCGTTCAAGCTCAACGGCCAGGCGCTCTACTACAACAAGAAGCTCTTCGCGCAGGCCGGCATCACCACGCCGCCCACCACGCTCGCCGAGCTCGACGCCGACGCCCAGAAGCTCAAGGACGCCGGGATCACGCCGATCGAGTTCGGCGGAACCGTCAACTGGCACGTCATGCGCCTGCTCGACACGTTCCTCGAGGGCAACTGCGGCTCGGCAACGTTCGACAAGCTCGTGACCAAGAAGGCCAACTGGGGCACCGAGCAGTGCGTCACGAAGTCCTTCACCGAGCTGCAGAAGTGGTCGAAGAACTACTTCAACCCGGGCTTCATCGGCATCAACAATGACGAATCGTCGGCCCTGTTCTACTCGGGCAAGGCCGCGATGGCCCTCGAGGGCGACTGGTTCAATGCCTCGATCGCGAGCAACAACATGAAGCCCGAGGACGTCGGGATCTTCCCCCTCTCCACTGGGACGGGCCGCCTGTACGGCTTCGAAGAGGCCGAGTACATCACCAAGGACAGCTCGCACAAGGACGCCGCGGCGAAGTTCGTCGACTACCTCACGTCGAGCAAGGTCCAGCAGGACAACCTCGGAACGTTCGCGACGCAGTCGGTGGACAAGGACGTCAAGTCCACCGCGACCGACTCGCTGACCACGTCCTGGAACAAGGTCTTCACGGACGCCAAGGGCCTGTACATGAACAACGATCAGAACCTCTCGCAGACCGCGACCACCGAGTACTGGCGCATCCAGAACCTCGTGGCCACGGGAGGCATGGACCCCTCGAAGGCTGGGACCGAGTTCCAGAAGTTCCTGGACTCCAACGGCTGACGAGATCCGGCCGCGGCGGCAGCCGCTACGGCCCCGCTGCGGCCGGACCCTCATCGAAACTGTCAAAGGCGATACTTTGTCAAAGCTTCTTGCCGCCGGCCAGGCCGGCCATCCGACGCCGGCGATCGCACCCCGATCGCGCAAGGCACCGAGGATGCGGCGCATCCTCAAGGGCGGATTCATCGCCGCCCTCCCCTTCCTCGCCCCCGCCCTCGCCGCCTATGTCGTGTTCGTCATCGGGCCGATGGTGAGCGCCGTGCGGCTGAGCCTCTACAAGTGGTCCGGGTTCAACTCCTCCCCGGATGTGTTCGTGGGCTTCGAGAACTTCGTGCGCCTCGTCACGAAGGATCCCGTGTTCTGGACGGCCGTGCAGAACACGGTCGTGTGGGTCCTGCTCTCCTTGGTGATCCCCACCTCCTTGGGGCTCATCATGGCGCTCGCCCTCAACCGGAAGATCTTCGGACGGAACCTGTTCCGCTCCGTCTTCTACATCCCCGGCGTCCTGGCCCCCATCGCGATCGCCAACATGTGGCGCTGGATGTACAACCCCAACTACGGGGCGATCAGCGACATGGCGAAGTGGCTGCACCTCGGCGACGGGTCCGGGACCACGCTCCTGAGCGACCCGAAGACCGCCATCTACGCGATCTTCGCGGCCTTCGTCTGGCAGGTCGCGGGCCTGAACATGGTGCTGTTCTTGGCCGGGTTGCAGAGCGTCTCGAAGGAGCTCGTCGAATCCGCCCGCATGGACGGGGCGAGCGCCTGGCAGGTGTTCCGCAACGTGACCCTTCCCGCGCTTCGGCCAACGGTCGTCGTCGTGCTCGTCCTGACGATCGTCAACTCGATCAAGGTCTTCGACCTCGTGGTCGGCATGACAGGAGGCGGGCCGGCGCAGAAGTCCCAGGTCCTCGCGCTCTGGTCGTACACCCAGTCGTTCCTCAACCACGACTTCGGCATGGGCAACGCCGTCGCCACGGTCCTCCTCCTCATCACGATGATCCTCGTGATCCCCTACCTCATCTGGTCCACCAAGGGAGCTGACGACAGATGACCACCCTGACACTCCGCAGGACCTCGGCCGCCGCCGCCCCCAGCCGGCGGCGGAAGGCCCCGGCCTCGCGGGACTACGTCCGCATCGGGCTGTGGATCGCCCTCGCGATCACCATGGTCCTCTGGGCGCTGCCGCTGCTGTTCATGCTCGTCACGTCGCTCAAGAGCGAGAACGAAATCTTCTCCTCCTCGCCCTTCTCCCTCCCCAGCGCGGCCCAGTGGGAGAACTTCGCGAAGGCGATCCAAACGGGCAACTTCTTTACCGCCGCGGGCAACAGCCTCCTCATCGCGGTGATCAAGGTCCCGATCGGCCTGTTCATCTCCGCGGCGGCGGCGTTCGCGCTCTCCAGGATCCGCTTCCGCGGCAGCAAGCTCCTCCTCGGGGCCTTCGCCCTCGGCTCGATGGTCCCGATCCAGGTTGCCCTCGGCCCGCTGTTCAAGACCATCCTCAGCCTGGGCCTGCTGAACACCCCGTGGGGCGTGATCCTCCCGTACATCGGCTTCGGCCTGCCATACCAGATCTTCATCCTCTACGGCTTCTTCTCGTCGATCCCACGCGAGATCGACGAGAGCGTGAGGGTCGACGGCGGCGGGAACCTGCGCTTGTTCCTCCAGATCGTCCTGCCGCTGTCGAAGCCGGCGCTCGCCGCGCTCTTCATCCTCGACTTCGTCTCGACATGGAACGAGTACGCGATCGCGCTCGTGATCCTCCAGAGCAAGGCGTCGATGACCATCCCGCTCGCGATCCAGAGCTTCCAGTCCCAGTTCACGAGCTCCTACGGGCCGCTCAACGCGTTCACCGTCATGTCCATCCTTCCCGTCGTGATCGTCTACCTGCTCTTCCAGCGGTACTTCGTCCAGGGCATGTTCACCGGCGCGGTCAAGGGCTGAGCCCTACCCGGCCCCGCCCCGCCACGCCCCGCCACAACCAGCCCGGCCGCACCGAGCAGAGAAAGCCACCATGCCGAATTTCACCCCCGAAACCCCGCTCTTCGAGATCATGCGCCATCCGCGCGCCCACCAGGTCATCGCCGCCGAGCTCCCGGAGCTTGCAGGGAATCCGATCTTGCACACGCTCTACCACTACCCGCTGGGGCTCATTCTGAGCACGGAGGATCGGCTTCGGGGCGACGTTCGCCGCCAAGCCGCGCTCCTGGCGCGGGTCGCCGAGGCGGGGGACGCGCCGTCGTCCGTCGCCCCCGCGGGCAACGTCCCGGCCCCAGCCCCGAACGACGACGACGAGGCGACGGCGCGTGGGAGCGCCGTCGTCCGCCATGCGGACCTCGTGCCCGCGTGGACCGCGTTCGAGGCGACCTTCGAAGGCCCCTCGCGCGGCAACCCCTTCACGGACGTTGAACTCACGGCGACGTTCACGTCCGACGGTGCCGTGCTCGAGGCGCCCGGCTTCTACGACGGCGACGGCCAGTACCGGATTAGGCTGCTCGTTCCCGCCGAGGGCGAGTGGAGCTTCACGACCTCGAGCAACGCGCGGTCGCTCGACGGCATCACGGGCACGTTCACTGCGGGGCCGGCGGCGTCCCGGGGCCCGGTGCGCGTCGCGGACACCTTCCACTTCGCGTACGACGACGGCACCCCCTATGTGCCGATGGGCACCACTTCCTACGTGTGGACGCATCAGGGCAATGACCTCGAAGAGGCGACGCTCGAGGCGCTCAAGACCGGGCCGTTCAACAAGATGCGCATGTGCGTGTTCCCCAAGTCGTACCTCTTCAACGAGAACGAGCCCGAGCTTTACCCGTACGAGGGCTCGCTCGAGGAGGGGTTCGACCACTTCCGGCCCAACCCCGAGTACTGGAGGCACCTCGAGGCGCGGATCGACCAGCTCGACGAGCTCGGCATCGAGGCCGACCTCATCCTCTTCCACGCCTACGACCGCTGGGGCTTCTCGACCATGAGCACGGCTGCGGATGATCTGTACGTCAAGTACGCCGTGGCCCGACTGGCCTCCCGCCGGAACGTGTGGTGGTCTCTGGCCAACGAATACGACCTCATGTTCGAGAAGACCACCGAGGACTGGGAGCGCTTCGCGTCGATCGTCACCGCGAACGATCCGAGCGGACACCTCCTGTCCATTCACAACTGCCGCGAGTTCTACGACCACAGCCGCCCGTGGGTGACGCACTGCAGCATCCAGCGGCGTGACGTCTACAAGACGGCCGAGATGACCACCGAGTGGCGGGCCGCGTACGGCAAGCCGATCGTGATCGACGAGTGCGCGTACGAGGGCAACATCGACCAGGGCTGGGGCAACATCACCGGCGAGGAGATGACGCGCCGCTTCTGGGAGGGCGCCGTCCGCGGCGGGTACGTGGGCCACGGCGAGACGTACGTGGACCCGGACGACGTCCTGTGGTGGGCCAAGGGCGGGACCCTCAAGGGGACGAGCCCCGAGCGTATCGGCTTCCTGCGCCGCATCCTCGAGGAGAGCCCGCACGGTCACCTCGAGCCGCTCGACGGTCACTGGGACGCGCCGAGCGCCGGGATTCGGGACGAGTACGAGCTCATCTATTTCGGATTCAACCAGCCGACGTACCGGCGATTCGTGAAGTCGCCGGAGAAGAATTTCGAGGTCGACGTCATCGACACCTGGAATATGACCGTCGCGACTCTGCCGGGGACTTTTTCGGGCCGCTTCCGCATCGAGCTTCCGGGGCGGCAATACATCGCGGTGCGGCTCAGGGCTTTGCCGACGACGGCGGAGCCGTTGACTCCCGCACGATGAGGGCCGGCTCGATCGAGTAATTCGGCTTCGGGGCCTCGCCGCGCACGAGCGAAAGAACGGTGAGCAGCGCGGCCTCGCCGATTCGCTCGAAATCGATACGGGACGAGGTCAGGGGCGGGGTGAAATAGCGGGCCTCGGGCATATCGTCAAATCCGACGATCGAGTAGTCCCGGGGCGCGGTGAATCCGCGCCCGTGAAGCACGCTCGAGAATCCCAAAGCGATCTCGTCATTCGCCGCGAACACCGCGGTGAACTGCGTCGGATCGATCGTCTCGGCGCATGCGGCACCCGACGCGGCGTCCCACTCCGCGCACTCCAGAATCGGGAGCGGAGTGAGCGCCGCGGAGGCGAGTTCGTCCTGGTAGGCGCGGCGCCGTGTGTGCGATTCGTTGCGGTTCGCCGGCCCGCCGAGGTGCAGGATGTCGCGGTGTCCGAGCTCGATGAGGTGCCGCACGGCCAGGCGAGCCGCGGCGTAGGAGCGGGAATGCACCGTCGGCGCGTCCCCGTCTCCGCCTTCCGAGAGCAGGATCACCGGGACGGCGTCCTTCACGTAGTCCACGAGCACGCCGCCGCCGACGAACGGAGTCGCGATCACAAGGCCGTCGACGCGCATCGAGAGGAGTCTGTCGATGTCGCGGAACAGCTCGGCCTGAACCTTGGGGTCGGCCGGATCCGGTTCGAAATGGGACGTCACGAGAGTTTGGCTGTGAGCCCTCGCGGCGTGGTTCAGTCCCATGAGAATGCTCGCGTTGCCGTAGTTGATCGGGCCCAGCGAAAGGAATCCAATGCTCTCGGTCCGGTCGCCCCGCAACTGGCGCGGAAGGCGATTCTGGCGGTAGCCCAGATCGCTTACCGCCGCCTCGATCCGCGCGCGAGAGTCGGTCGAGACATAGCCGCCGTTGAAATAGCGCGAGACGGTTTGCGCCGACACCTCGGCGCGACGCCCGACGTCGATCATGGTGGGCCGTTTGCGGGGGCCGGAATTCACCGATGCCTCCCCTTCGAATCGAAAGCGGGGGTGAGCATTCAGTCTATGGCGTGCGCCGCCGTCGTACTTTCTCCTCTCGACGCTGCCGCTGCAGGGTGCGACTATTTGGTGCCATGAGACCGGGTACAGCACTCGGCACAGCGATCGTTGCCGCCGCGCTGCTCGTGGCTTCCTGCGGCGGTTCCGCAGGGTCAGGTGGCGGCAGCCCGACAGCGGGTGGCGGGAGCGCCA
>NZ_JBKZWT010000490.1:0-1821 GCF_047759905.1 Sinomonas sp. G460-2
GCTTTCCAGCCCGCCCAACCCGCCCAACCCGACCTTCCCGCCCAGGCGTCGCTCACCCCGGCGCTACGCGCCTCGCTCACGCGTCCGCCACGGTCTCGGCCCGCCCAGCCCCAGTCTTCCCAGCCCTGGCCCGAGGCTTATCCGCCGGCGCAGCGCCGACGCTCGCGCGGACCTCGAGACGGGGCGTGACGGTCACGTCGTGCGCGGGCTCGCGGTCGCTGAGCACGGCCCACAGGCGTTCCCACGCCTCCTCGCCGAGTTGGGTCTGCGGCACTGACGCCGTGGTGAGCGCGGGGGAGGCGAAGCGCGCGAAGGGGATGTCGTCGAAGCCAGTCACGGAGAGCTGGCCCGGCACGTCCACGCCGGCCTCGTGCAGGGCTCCGAGGAGGCCGAGCGCCACGAGGTCGTTGAAGCACACCGCCGCCGTCGCCCCGGTAGCGAGCACGGCGTCCCTGGCCCGGTAGCCGTCCTCGAACATGGCGCCGCACGGGACTTCGACGATCTCGGGGCTCTGATCGCCGAGGAGGTGGTGCAGCGCCTCGAGGCGAGCGCGGTTGCCGTACGATCCGCCCGGCCCCGCGAGGTACGCGACGCGCCGGTGCCCGAGCCGCTGGAGCTCGGAGACGATCGCGCGGATCCCAGCGCCGTAGTCCACGGCGAGGCTCGGCACGCCGGGTACGGGGCTCTCCCGGTTCACAAGCACCACGGGGGCCAGCTCCGGGAGGAGGTCGCCGAGCACGGCGGAATCCATACGCGGCGAGACGAGCACGAGGGCGTCGCAGCGGCGCCGCGCCTCGCGGGCCAGGATGACCTCCTCGTCCGGGTTCTCGATCGAATCGGCCACGAGCACGCGGTAGCCGGCCTTCGCGGCCGCGCGGCTCAGGCCTCGGAGAGTTTCCTGAAACATGGGGTTGCCGAGGTCCGGGACCACGATCGCGACCGTCTGCGTGCGGCCCATCGCGAGACTGCGGGCCACGGTGCTCGGGGAGTAGTTGAGCTGTTCGGCGGCTTCGCGGACGCGGCGGCCGATCTCGGGGTCCACGGTCGCGAGGCCGTTCATGACGCGGGAGACGGTCGCGCGGGAGACCCCTGCGGCTTCGGCGACGTGGGCGATCGTCACGTGCCGCCCGGCGTGCGTGGTGCGTGCCATGTGACCTCCTGTGCGGCCGCGAGGGGCCGGTCCACGGGGACGATTTGCCCCCCAATTCGTCGAGTCTAGCAACCGGTTACCGCCGTCGGGAGGGGTGTCAGAAAGCGCTTTCCGGGCTAGAATTCCATACTATGCCAGCCACCGATCTGCCCCTGCCCGAGCTGCGCGCGTATCGCGGCAGCAGCCCGCTCCCCGCCGACCTCGTCGCCTTCTGGGACGTGACCATCGCCGAGGCGCAAGAGCACCCCCTCGACGCGCGCTTCGAGCGCGTCGAGACGCACCTGCCCCTCATCGAGACCTACGACGTCACGTTCGCCGGCTACGGCGGCGACCCCATCAGGGCCTGGCTGCACCTGCCGGCCGCCCGGGCGGGGGAGGAACGGGAGCCGCTGCCCGCCGTCGTCCATTTCCTGGGCTACTCGGGCGGGCGCGGGCTCGCGCACCAGAACACGCTGTGGGCCCAGGCGGGCTACGCGATGCTCATCATGGACTCGCGCGGGCAGGGCTACGGGGGCCAGCTCGGCGAGACCCCGGACCCGCACCCGAGCGCGGGCGGCGTGAGCTACCCGGGGCTCATGACGCGCGGCATCCTCAGCCGGGAGACGTATTACTACCGGCGCATCTTCACCGACGCGGTCCGCGCGATCGAGGCCGTCCAGGCGCATCCGGCC
>NZ_JBKZWT010000491.1:0-1808 GCF_047759905.1 Sinomonas sp. G460-2
CGCCGGGCGCGCCCCACGGCGCCCACGCCTCGAGCCACCACACGGGAACGTTCACGCGTCCCACCGCGCTCGGCACGAGCCGCTCGATCTCGGCGGCGTTCTGCATCCATTCGGGGCGGCCGATGCTGAGCACGGCGTTCCCGCGGTCATCGCACACCTCGGTCACGGCGCCGTCGTCGATGGTTCGTACGTGGAGCTCGCTGTTGACGCGGCTCCCCGCGCGCACGAGCGCGGCGATGTCCGGCTCGGAGCTCGTCAGGATGAGAATGTCACGGGGCATGGACGGCTCCTCTCGTGGAGGCGAAGTTCGCCACCTGGACGACGCGCGGCGGCGCCCCGCGCCGCACGAGACGCCCCCGGCCCGGCGGGAACTGCTCGGCGTAGACGCGCGGGAAGATCTGCCCCTCGGAGCGCTCGCCGCTCATCACGAACCCCGTCCCGCCGCTGTCGCGCAGCGACTGGAGCGAGAGGTCGTAGAGGGCGCGCGAGGCCCCGCCCACGGGCCGGGTCACGACGACGTTGAGGCCCAGATCGCGCGCGGAGGGCAGGTAAGGCAGCAGGGGGCTCAGGGGCTCGGTCCCGGACGAGGCGAGGATGTCGAAGTCGTCCACGAGGACCACGATGCGGGGCCTGGACCCCTCATGTGTCGCGGAGCTGCGCTTCTCAAGCTCGACGGCGATCGCCTCGGCGAGCCCGCGGGCGTCGCGGCCGTTCGTCGCGTGGCCGCCGAGGTAATCCTCGGGGATTTCCGCCGCCGTCCCGCCACGGACGTCCATGACGGCGATCGCGAGCTCGTCGGGGCTCGATCTGTCGATAAGGCCCGCGGCGATGCCGCGCAGAAGGGTCGTCTTGCCTGAGCCCGCGTCGCCGAACACGATGAGGTGCTGATCGAGCAGCGGGTCGAACGCGACGTACTCCATGGTGTCCTGCCGGAGCCCGAACGGGACGCCTTCGGACACCTCAAGGGGGTCGGGCAGCTCGGAGGGCTCGAACGATTCGGGCAGGAGCCGGATCGGCGCCGCGGCGGGGCCGGACCAGTCCGCCGTGAGCCGCGCCGCGAGGGCCTCGAGTTCGTCGCCGAGCTGTGCGTCGTCGACGTCGTCGAGCACGGGGAGCGCGACCTGACCGTAGAGTGACGCGCCCGTGAGGACGCGGCCCGGCTCGGCGGAGAGCAGCACGGCCGCCGCGGCGCGGCTGACGTTCGAGTCCGAGGGGTCGTTGAGCCGGAGCTCGAAGCGCTGGCCGATGAGCGGCTGGCTCGCCATGCGCAGCTCGTTCCACCGGGTGAGCGCCACGACCACGTGGATGCCGAAGCTCCCGCCGCGCTGCACGAGCTCGGTGAACGGATCCTCGAGCTCCTCGAATTCCGTGCGGATCGCGCCGAATCCGTCCACGAGCAGCACGACGTCGGGCGAGACGAGCTCGGGCACCTCGCCGGCGGCGTGCCGGGCGCGGAGCATCGCGACCGAGTCGATCTCGTGGTCCCGGAACACGGCCTCGCGGTGCCGGATCATGGTCTGGAGCTCTTCGATGAGGCGGAGGAGCTTCGTGCGGTCGGAGCGTGTGGCTACGCCGCCCACGTGCGGGAAGCCCTCGATGCGCGAGAGCCCGCCGCCCGCGAGGTCCATGCCGTAGACGCTCACCTCGCGCGGCGTGTGGGTGAGCGCGAGCGATGCCGCGATAGTCCGCAGAACGGTCGTCCGGCCCGAGCCCGGGGCGCCGATCACGGCGATGTGGCCGCCGCCGATCGTGAAGTCGAGCAGCCAGGGCGCTTGGCGCTGGCGCGACGGGTCGTCGAGGAGCCCGAT
>NZ_JBKZWT010000492.1:0-1804 GCF_047759905.1 Sinomonas sp. G460-2
GCTGCCGTGGGATCCGGACCGCGTCGACGACGACGTCCTCGCGCTCATGTTCGTGGCGTGCCACCCCGTGCTCTCGCCGGAGGCGCGCGTGGCGCTCACGCTCCGAGTGGTCGCCGGCCTCTCGAGCGAGGAGATCGCGCGCGCGTTCCTCGTTCCCGTGCCGACCATTCAGGCGCGGATCACGCGGGCCAAGAAGACGATCGCCGCCGCCAAGGTGCCGTTCGAGCTGCCACCCGCCGAGGAGCGCCGCGAGCGGCTCGGAGGCGTGCTGAGCGTCCTCTACGTGATCTTCACGGAGGGGTCGACGGCGACAGTCGGCGCGAGCCTGATCCGCACCGACCTCACCCACGAGGCGCTTCGGCTCGCGCGCATGCTTGCGGCGATGCTGCCGGATGAGACCGAGGTGTACGGGCTGCTCGCGCTGTTCGAGCTCACGTCCGCGCGCTTCCCCGCCCGCACGGGGCCTTCGGGCGAGGCCGTGCTGCTCGAGGAGCAGGACCGGCGGCTGTGGGACCGCTCGGCGATCCGCCGCGGGTTGGCGGCCCTGGACCGGGCCTCAGGCGCGGGACGCGGGCTCGGTCCGTACGGGCTGCAAGCGGCGATTGCGGCGTGTCATGCGCAGGCGTCGTCGGTCGCGGAGACCGACTGGGAGCGGATCGTGCTGCTGTACGAGGCGCTTGGCCGAGTGGCTCCCTCGGCAATCGTCGAGCTCAACCGCGCCGTGGCCATCGCGATGACGGGCAGACCCGGGCGGGCCCTCACGGTCGTCGACAATCTCGTCGCCACGGACCGCCTCTCGGGCTCGCACCTGCTGCCGAGCGTGCGCGGCGAACTGCTCATTCGCCTGGGCCGGACCGCCGAAGCGCGGGCAGAGCTCGAGCTCGCGGCCAGACTGTGCCGGAACGAGCGCGAGCGCGAAGTGCTCGTGCGCAAGGCGTCAGCCCTCGCATAGGGCGAGGCTCGGACCGGCGAGCGGCCTCGAGGCCACGCTCAGAGCCGCAATCAGGCAAATCTCGAAACGCTGATCTCGCGCTCGAGGAGCGCGCACGCGTCCTTGAGCTGCTGCTCGGCCTCGTACGGGAGCAGTCGCCCGGTGCGGATGGCCGCGACGAGCCCCGAGACCATGAGCACGATGCTCTTGCCGCGCGCGGCTCCGCCGCCCAGGCGGCCGAGGACGGACCACGAGAGCTCGTCGACCTCGCCGATGAGGCGCGCGAGCTCGTGGTCTGCGGGGACGACGAGCTCATCGAGGCAGCTGTTGACCGCGGGCTGCGAGAGCCGCATCTGGAGCAGCTCGATCGCGGCGCCCGCGAGTTCTCGGGACCGGAGCTCCGTGGTCCGGGCGTTCCGGGTCCGCTCCGTGAACCGCTCGCGCAGCTCGACGAGCTGGCGCCGATGCAGCGCGAGAAGCAGATGGGCAACGGACGGGAAGTAGCGATAGGCGGTGCTCAGAGAGACCCCGGCGCGGCGCGCGACGGCGGCCACCTCGACCTCGGGATACTCAAGCTGCGCGAACTCAGTGGTGCAGTCGAGCATGCTGCGATAGCGCTCGGCCAAGCGAGGCGTCGTCGGCGGGGCCTCCATCGACACCAGGTCCTTGGGGAGTTGGAGCACGGCGCAGCAACCTCTTTCCGGCAGGGGTCCGGTAACGGTCTGAACCCGCGGCTAAGCCTTGGGGATGGTGCCGTGGGTCCCCCCAACTATACAGCCCGCCTGCGGGCCCCCCGTGTCCGGTTCGACCACGTAGACCGCTGGCCGGCCACGCGCCGAAGCTGCGCTCGGAGCGCGCGAGGAGGGCGCCGCC
>NZ_JBKZWT010000493.1:0-1803 GCF_047759905.1 Sinomonas sp. G460-2
AGAGGCCGCCAGGCGCCCCGCAGAGCGCGCCCCCGGCGCCCGGACCCGACGCCGAACCGCAGGGCTACCGGGCGCGGAAGCTCGCCGAGCTCGACCAGCAGTTCACGGACCAGAAGATCTCCCTCGAGGAGTACATGAAGGCCCGCAACGAGGTCATGCGCGGCTGACTCGCCGCAGGAGCGCCTGGGGGGCCCAGTAGTGCCTTCAACGGGTGGTTCCTGTTGACGCACTGGGTCCCCCCACCGTCGCCGCGGGCCGGAGGGAGGCACCTAGAGCGTGAAGACCTGCTTCCGCAGCTCCGAGCCGAGCTGGCCGATCTCGGTCAGGAAGCCGTCGTGGCCGATCTTCGCATCGATGCGGTAGACAGGAACGTCGCCCGGGAGCGCCGCGGCGAGCTCCTCGCTCTGCTCGGGGAAGTACAGGCGGTCCGAGTCAACGGCCGCGAGGAAGAATTCGGCCTGCGCCCCCGCGAGCGCCCGCGCCACACCCCCGCGTCCGCGACCCACGTCATGGCTCATGAGGGCCTCGGTCAAGATCACGTAGCTGTTCGCGTCGAACCGACCCACGAGCTTCTCCGCCTGATGGTCCAAGTAGCTCTCGACCTGGTAGCGACCACGGGACGCGATCCCCCCCGAGGCATCGAACGGGTCCTCGGCCCCCTGCCCGCGGCGACCGAAGCGATACCCGAGCTCAGCCTCGGAACGGTAGCTGATGTGCGCGATCCGCCGCGCGAGGCCCAGGCCCGCGCTCGGCGTCGCCCTGCCGTAGTAGTCGCCGTCGCGGAAATTCGGATCCTGCCGGATGGCGAGCACCTGGGACTGGGCGATCGCGATCTGCTCGGCCGTGCTGTAGGCCCCGATCGCGACGACGACACAATGCCTGACCCGTTCGGGGTACGTAGCGCCCCATTCGAGCGCCCGAGCCCCTCCCATCGAGCCACCCACCACGGCGTGCCAGCGCCGGATGCCGAGTCCGTCCGCGAGCCGAGCCTCGGCCCGCACGGAATCGCGGATCGTCACGAACGGGAAGCGCGAGCCCCACGGCCGGCCGTCGGGGTCGGGCGACCCCGGGCCCGTGCTGCCGTAGCACCCGCCGACCATGTTGGCGGCCACCACGAAGTACTTCTCGGTGTCCACGGGCTTGCCCGGGCCCACGAGCGCGTCCCACCAGCCGGGTTCCTCGGTGTGCCCTTGGGCCACGTGGGTGGAACCGGTGAGCGCGTGGTGGATCAGCACGGCGTTGGACGCGTCGGCGTTGAGCGTTCCCCACGTCTCGTACGCGAGCTCAACCTCGGGGAGCTCTCCGCCGGCCTCGAATTCGAGGGCGCCGATCCCGAGCCAGCAGAGCACCCCGTCGCGTGGTTCGGTCTGGAGTGCGTCCGCGGAGGCGTCGGGGGTCTGCGCGGGGGTGGTGGCTGGGGCGGCGATGCGGTCCACGACCGTCATGCGACCGTCTCGACGTAGATGGGGGCCTTAAAGGACCACGGGGGGTTGCTGGACATAGCATTCCCTTCACGCTGCACTTGACCGGCGGATTTCGCTGGCCCAGGTCTTCACCCGGGGCACCCCACCGCGGCAGGAGGGTTGCCGGCCAGCAAACCGGGGTTTGGCGCTGGCACTCATGACCTGATGCGAGTGTAGAAGGCCGCGGAATCGCGCGGGCAAATGTGTGACCGTGTGTGAAGACCGCCCGCAGGGATCCGGGGGGCTGGCCTCAGCCCTCCATGAGCCGCCGCCGATGCCTGAGCTCCTTGACCCACGCGCGTGTCTGGGTCGCCGGGAAGGGCGAGGCCCCGCCGTCGTC
>NZ_JBKZWT010000494.1:0-1756 GCF_047759905.1 Sinomonas sp. G460-2
ACGTCGCGGAAGATCCAGGAGCTGCAGTCGAGCTGGGCCACGATCTTCTCGGCAATGTCGGCGAGGTGCCGCGTGTCCTCGGCGTCGAGCCCGTCGAAGACCATCTGGCGCACGCGCTCCACGTGCACGGGGGCGAGCTCGACGATGGTCTCCCATCCGAGGTCGGTGAGGTGCGCCGTGGTGACTCGGGCGTCGTCGGGCGAGGGCTGCCGGTTGATCCACCCGCGGTTCTCGAGCTTCGTCACCACGTGCGAGAGCCGCGAAAGCGACGCCGATGTGCGGGCCGCGAGCTCCTTCATGGGGAGGGAGCGGCCCTGGGCTTCGCTCAGCATCGCGAGCACGTTGTAGTCGAAGAGGGAGAGCTTCCCGAGCGCTGTCAGGTGGGCGTCGAGGGCCGCCGGGAGGAGGGTCGTCACGCCCAGAATGGCGAGCCATGCCCTGCGCTCCTCGGCGGTCAGCCAGCGGGGTTCCGTCACGAGCATCAAGCATAGAACCCACGGAGAGCGCGCCCTCGGATTGCGCCTCGCGAGGTGGCCCCGCCCGCGCCTCGCGAGGTCGGCCCGCCCGGGGTGTTCCCAGTGTCGGTGCTCGGCCTTAGCCTGTGTGCCGGAGGCGCCCACTTGGAAGGAAGACCCATGCCCACAGGCCTGTCCGCCATTGATCACGTCGTTGTCCTCATGCTCGAGAACCGCTCCTTCGACCATCTGCTCGGCTACCTGTACCACGGCTCCGGCAACGTCTCGCCCAGCGGGGCGGCGTTCGAGGGCCTCAAAGGCTCGGAGAGCTGCCCCGGTCCGGACGGCAAGCCCGTGACCGTCTACCCCATCACGCCCACGACCACCGACGCGTATTTCATGCCCGGGGCCGACCCTGGCGAGGGATTCCAGAAGGCCAACAACCAGCTTTTCGGCACCCCGAGCCCCGCGCCCGGCGCAACCCCGACGATGTCCGGCTTCGTGACCGACTACGCCCAGGCCATCAAGGACAACCAGGCCAAGAAGTGGTACGTGGTCCCCGGCACGGCCCCCAACTGGATCATGGGCTGCTACGCGCCGGAAACACTCCCCGTGCTGAGCGGCCTCGCACGCGGATTCGCCGTGTGCGACCACTGGTTCAGCTCCGTGCCCACCGAGACGATGCCCAACCGGGCGTTCACGTGCGCCGGGACGAGCCAGGGCCATATGGACGACGTCACGAAGTCCTACACCGTGCCCAGCATCTTCGGGCTGCTCGGCAAACACAGCGTTCCGTGGAAGATCTACGGCTACAACAAGCCGCCGCTCACTCGGCTCAACTTCCCCGACACGCAGAAGGCGCCCGCCGGGAACATCGGCCTCTTCACGGACTTCCAGGCAGACGCTGCCGCAGGTCGCCTCCCGGCGTTCGCCTTCCTCGAGCCGAGCTGGAGCTCGACCGGGAACAGCCAGCACCCCAACTACAGCATGGCCGCCGGCGAGCAGCTCCTCCTCGACACGTATCGGGCCGTCGCGTCCGGGCCTGGTTGGGCCAAGACCCTGCTCATCGTCACGTACGACGAGCACGGCGGCTGCTACGACCACGTCCCGCCTCCCTCGGGTGCGACGCCGCCGGACAGCTCGCCCGGGGAGTTCGGCTTCGACTTCACGCGCTTCGGCCCGCGTGTGCCGACCGTCCTCGTGAGCCCGCTCATCCCCGCGGGCACGGTGTTCCGGGTCGCCGCGGGCAGCACCCCGCTCGACCACACGAGCATCCTCGCGACCGTCGAGCGGCGCTGGAA
>NZ_JBKZWT010000495.1:0-1753 GCF_047759905.1 Sinomonas sp. G460-2
CACGCTGCGCGAATCCGACAACTACGCGGCGGAGACTCTGGCCCGCCTCGCCGCCGCGGCGAGCGGACGCCCCGCGAGCATCGACGGGGTGCGGGCGCTCCTGAAGGACACGGCCCAGCGACTCTTGGGTAACGCGGACGGCCTCGTGCTCGACGATGCGTGCGGGCTCGCCATCACGGACCGTATCCAGCCGCAGCAGCTCGCAGGGATTGTGCGCACCATGACAACGGGGAACGACGCACGGCTCCGGCGCGCGCTCGACGGTCTCCCCGTGGCGAGCCTCACGGGGACGCTCGCCTCGCGCTACGGGCAGGGGTCCGCGGGCGCGGGCTTCGTGCGCGCCAAGACCGGAACGCTCAACACCGTCATCGGGCTCTCGGGCTACGTGGTCGACGCCGACGGGCGCCTCCTCGTCTTCTCGATCGTCGCGAATGGCCTCGCCTCCACGGCGCGCACGAACGCTGCCGCCCAGATCGACGCCGCCGCGTCGGCCCTGGCGGGCTGCGGCTGCCGCTGACGGACTCACGTGGCGAAAGCCCTGAGCGAACGCGCCTCGGCGGCCCGCATCGCAGTGTGTTCTGACGGTCCCGTGTGGTCTGATGGGGGTATGGATGTCCACGAGACGGCACCGCAGCTCATCAATTGGGATCTCGCGGCCGCCACGGCAGCACGTTTGGCTCCTCCCGGCCCCCAGCTCACAGCCGTTGAGGCCTCGAGAGCCGTCGCGAGCCTGAGGCGCCTCGCGGACGCCGCCGTGCCGCACGTCCACCGGATCACGGGGCTCGATGCCGCGGAGGATCTCCGCGATTCGCAGGTCCTCGTCGTGGACCGTGGATCGTGGGCCAAGGCCAACACGCAGGGCTTCGCCGTCATGCTCGGGCCGGTCTTGACCCAGCTGGTCGAGAAGAAGGCGAGCGAGATCACGCCCTCGGCTGCGCGCATGGGCGGAGCGATCACGGGCGCGCAGCTTGGAGCCGTGCTCGCGTTCCTCTCGAGCAAGGTCCTCGGGCAGTACGAGCCGTACGCCGCGCTCGCCCCCGATTCGGGCGTGCCGGAGGCCGGGCGGCTCCTGCTCGTCGCGCCGAACATCGTGCAGATCGAGCGCGAGCTCAACGTCGAGCCCGAAGACTTCCGGCTCTGGGTGTGCCTCCACGAGCAGACGCACCGCGTGCAGTTCGCCGCGGCGCCGTGGCTCCGCGGGCACATCCTCGAGCAGGTCGGAAAGCTCTCCGACAGCCTCCTGGGCAACATGGATTCGCTCATGGAGCGGGCCACGGCCGCGGCGAAGTCACTCCGCGAGCGGCCGTGGGTCGGCGTCGGGCAGCCCGTCCCGAGCCGGGGCGCGATCCTCGACCTGCTTCAGGATCCGGCGGAGAAGGCCGCGATCTCTCACCTCACGGCAATCATGAGCCTCCTCGAGGGCCACGCGACGGTCGTCATGGACGCGGTTGATGCCGAAGTGGTCCCGAGCGTCAAGACGATTCGGCAGCGGTACACGGCGCGGAGCGAGAACCGCGGCGTCCTCGAGGCCTTCGTGCGCAGGGTCCTTGGGCTCGACGCCAAGATGCGGCAGTACACGGACGGCGCGAAGTTCGTCACGGGAGTCGTGGACGAGGTCGGGATGGCGGGCTTCAACCGCATCTGGGAGCGCCCCGAGAACCTTCCCACGGAGGAGGAGATCCACGCGCCGGCCGCGTGGGTCGCGAGGATGGGGTGACCTCCCGGGACGTCGCCTCGCCCGACCGCCGGAGAC
>NZ_JBKZWT010000496.1:0-1746 GCF_047759905.1 Sinomonas sp. G460-2
TCAGCTCTGGGGCCGGTCAGCCCGGGGGCCGGTCAGCTCTGGCGCTTGCGGGAAATGCGCACCATGTCCTCGCGCGGGACCACCTTCACGCGCTCGCGCGGAACGGCCGTGCCCTTCTCCGCGGACTCTGCCGTGAACTTCTCCCCGAGCGACTTCTCATGCGCGTCGAGCTCGTTCCAGCCGGCCCACGTGGTGAACTCGACGCCGCGCTCCTCGAGGAGCTTCATGATCGCGTGCTCGTCGGGATTCTCGGCCGGCGGGAGCGAATCGCGGTCTTCGAGGAGGCAGCCGATCGTCTCGAGCGCGTCGCCCTTCGTGTGGCCGATGAGGCCCACGGGCCCGCGCTTGATCCAGCCCGTCGTGTAGACGCCCGGCACGGCGGTGCCTTCCTCGTCGAGCACGCGCCCGCCGTCGTTCGGGATGACGCCCCGGCGAGCGTCGTACTCGAGCTCGGCGAGCTCGGAGCCGTGGTAGCCGATCGCGCGGTAGACGGCCTGGACCGGGTAGTCCTCGAACTCGCCCGTGCCGCGCACGTTGCCCGTACCGTCGAGTTCCATGCGCTCGAAGCGGATGCCGGCCACGTGGCCCGGCGTCTCCCGGGAGTCGTAGATCTCGACCGGGCTGTGCAGGAAGTGCAGGTGCAGGCGGCGCGACGCGCCCGTGTCCTGATCCTCGGCGATCCAGTTCGCGAGCGTGTTGACCATGGTCTTGACCTGGTTGTTCGTGCGGATCGCCTCGTCGGAGGCGTCGTCGAACTCGAAGTCCTCCGGGTACAGGACGATGTCCACGTCCCGGGAATGGGAGAGCTCGCGGAGCTCGAGCGGCGTGAACTTGACCTGCGCCGGACCGCGGCGGCCGAACACGTGCACGTCCGTCACGGGGCTGCGCTTGAGGACCTGGTACACGTTGTCCGGGATCTCGGTGACGAGGAGATCATCGGCGTGCTTCGAGAGCATGCGCGCCACGTCGAGGGCAACGTTGCCGTTGCCGAGGACCGCGACCTCCTTCGCGTCGAGCGGCCAATCGCGGGGCACATCCGGGTGGCCGTCGTACCACGAGACGAAGTCAGCGCCGCCGAACGATCCCTCGAGGTCGGCACCCGGGATGTCGAGCTCGGCGTCCTTGATCGCGCCCGTGGCGAAGATCACTGCGTCGTAAAAGTGGCGGAAGTCGCTCAGCGTGACGTCGCGTCCATAGGTCACGTTGCCGATGAAGCGGATGTCGCCGCGGTCCAGGACCTTGTGCAGCGCGTTGACGATTCCCTTGATGCGCGGGTGGTCCGGGGCCACCCCGTAGCGGATGAGCCCGTACGGCGCCGGGTACTGGTCGAACAGGTCGATGCTGACCTCGAAGTCCCCATCCTTGACCTCGTTCGACTTCGTGAGGATGTCTGCCGCGTAGACCCCGGCGGGCCCGGCGCCGATGATGGCGACGCGCAGCGGTCTGGCGGCAGAGGCGTTGGTCACAGGGAGTCCTTCCGGCGGCGGACGCACGTAGTAGGGCGCGCAGCCTCCTATTGTAGTTCGGGTGCAGAGTACGACGCTTCTTGGACTGGGCCCCGGAGTTGTCGTCGCGGTGGTCGTCTTCACCGTGTTGTCCGCCGCCGTGCACCGCTGGGCGCTCGACGGCGGGTGGCTCGCCCCGGTCACGGCGAGCCTCCGCGCCGTGGTCCAACTCGCCGTCGTCGCCCTCCTCGTCGCGCAACTCGGCCAGAACCCGTGGCTCGCGCTTCTCTTTGCGTTCGTG
>NZ_JBKZWT010000497.1:0-1740 GCF_047759905.1 Sinomonas sp. G460-2
CTGAAACGGACGACGGCGGCGTTGCCCAGCGAGTCTGCGACCTCGCCGACTTCGGTGCGGTCCGGTCACTCGCGGCCGAGCTGCGGGCGACCTTCGGCGCGGTCGACGGCGTCATCCACCTCGTGGGCGGATGGCGCGGCGGGGATTCACTCGCCGACCAGTCGGACGAGGACTGGGACTTTCTGTCGCACTCGTCAATCACAACCCTGCGCAACACGAGCAGGGCGTTCTTCGACGACGTGCTCGCCTCGCCACGGGGCCGCTTCGTCATCGTGTCCACGACCCTGCTCGAGCATCCGAGGGCGGGGTACGCGAACTATGCCGCGGTGAAGGCGGCCGCGGAGGCGTGGATGCGGGCCATGGCCCAGGGACTCGCCGCGGGCCAGTCCGCACGCAAGGAGGATCCGGTCCCCCAGGCGAGCGCCGCCGTCGTCCTCGCGGTCAAGTCCCTCCTCGACGAGGCGATGCGCGCGGCCCAGCCCGAGCGCCGCTTCCCCGGGTACACGCACGTGGACGAGCTCGCGGCGCGGTTCGTCTCGCTGTTCTCCGAGGACGCCGCAACGCTCAACGGCGCCCGGCTCGACCTCACGGCGTGACCCCGCGGTGCCCTGAAATCTTCGACAGAACGGTACGCAATACTGTGACAGTGACTTCGATCGACCCTGCCCCCACCGCCATCGCGAGTGCCCCCGCCGGCTGGCCCCTCCACGACACAGCCCGGCGCGGCTTCGCGTCGGACAACTATTCGGGCGCCCACCTTGAGGTCCTCGCGGCGCTCGCGGCCGCGAACGGCGGCCACCAGACGTCCTATGGCGACGACGACTACACTGCACGCCTCAAGGCCGAGATGGAGCGGCTCTTCGGCGAGGGCGTCGAGTCCTTCCCCGTGTTCAACGGCACGGGGGCGAACGTGCTCTCGCTCCAGTCGCTCGTGCCGCGTTGGGGCGCGATCGTCTGCGCCCAGACCGCACACATCAACGTCGACGAGAACGGCGCCCCCGAGCGCGTCGGCGGCCTCAAGCTCCTCGCCGTTCCCACGGAGGACGGCAAGCTCACCCCCGAACTCATCGACCGCGAGGCCTGGGGCTGGGGCGACGAGCACCGCGCCCAGCCGCTCGCCGTCTCGCTTACCCAGACGACCGAGCTCGGCACGCGCTACTCGATCGAGGAGCTCCGCGAGATCACCTCGCACGCGCACTCCCTCGGCATGAAGGTGCACATGGACGGCGCGCGACTCGCAAACGCAGCCGCGGGGCTCGGCGTGCCCGTCCGGGCGTTCACGCGGGATGCCGGCGTGGACATCCTCTCGTTCGGCGGGACGAAGAACGGCATGCTGTTCGGTGAGTGCGTCGTGGCGCTCGACCCCGAGGCGGCGCACGGCCTCGCGTACCTGCGCAAGATGGACATGCAGCTCGCGTCCAAGATGCGCTTCGTCTCGGCCCAGTTCCTCGCGCTCCTCGAGGACGATCTGTGGCTCCGCTCGGCCGCTCATTCGAACGCGATGGCGGCCCGGCTGCGCGCCGGCGTGGAGGGGCTCGACGGCGTCGAGCTCACCCAGGAGACGCAGGCCAACGGCGTGTTCGCCATCTTGCCGGAGGGCGTCGCGGATCGCGTGCGCGATCGCTTCAGGTTCTACGACTGGGACGCGAAGCGCCGCGAGGTGCGGTGGATGTGCTCGTTCGATACGACTGAGCAGGATGTAGACCTGTTTGTATCCGCGGTGCGCGAGGAACTCGCCCG
>NZ_JBKZWT010000498.1:0-1737 GCF_047759905.1 Sinomonas sp. G460-2
ACCGACCCCGCCTCCGCGTCATCCGGCGAGGATCCGACCGCGCGCGCTGCGGCGCCGGATGCGCCGCCTCACGCCGTCGTCATCTCTTTCAGCGCCGCGAACACGGCCCACTGGTTCATCGACGCGTGTGCGATCGGCCGGAACCCCGCGCGCCAGCCTGGCGTGACGTCGATCGCGGTGCCGGACCTCTCCCGCACGCTGTCCAAGACGCACCTCTGGCTCGAGCGGCGCGACGGCGCGGTCTATGCCCGCGACCTGGACTCGACGAACGGGACCGTCATCGAGGCCCCCGGCCAGCGTCCCGTGACGCTCACGCCCCACACCGACGCCCAGCTCGCGGTCGGAACGACCGTGCGAATGGGTGACCACACATTCCGACTCGACTCGATCGGCAAGGACCGCGCATGACAGAACGCGAAGACCGAACGGCCCTCGACGAGGAGACGATCTCCGTCAAGCACCCGCTCGCCGACAGCGAGGGCGAGGGGTCGGTGCGGACCGAATCGAGGCTGCCGATCGTCTCGCTCAACTTCGGCCGCCTCGATCTGCTCCGCAAAGTCGCGGCGGCGGGCGGCCGGACGATCCTCGTGACCGACGGGCTCTCCGCTCTCACGGAGCCAATGCGCGACCTGCTCGAGGAATTCGGCGGGAAATGGGTGGTCCGCGGCGGCGACGGGGTGCTGCGGGACGGGCGCAACGGCCGCCGGCTCGAACGCTTCCAGGACGCTATCCACATCCCGCCGCCGCAGAGCGTCGACGAGGTCGCGCTCGCGTTCCTCCAGCCGCGGCCACCCGAGGCGATGCAGCTCGTCGTCTCGCTGTCGATCCGTCATCGCGCCGCGGAGGAGTCCCTGCTCGGGGGCGGGATCGAGCTGTTCACGGCGGCGCTGGGTCACGAGACCCCGTCCGGCTGGGGCACCCACGAACCCGCGGGCAAGCCGTGGGACCGGCGGGAGCTCACCGACTTCGCCCGTTCGCGCATGCCGGAGCCGAGCAGGATCGTCGTAAGCGGGACTCGGGAGGTTCCCGTCTCGGCGATGCTCACGGTTCAGCGCACGCAGCGTGGCGTCGAGGAGCTCGTGACGGGCCTGATCGGCGCGGGACTCCTGGCCGATCCGCGCATAGGGGATCGCGTCCGGCTCGTGCCCGAGATCCTCGGCACGCTCGCGGCGCGGCAGCTGCCCTTGTTCGGCCTCGTGCTCGCCCGGGCCGGGACCGCGAACCTCACGTATCCGCCGGTCCTCGAGCTGCCACCCACGCCGCTCGCGATGCTCATCGGCGCGCCCGGGGTGCGGGAGCTGGGCTTGGACACAGAGGAGATGCGGCGGCGCCACGGGGCGCAGATCGCAGGGCGGCCGCGCATTCCTGCGCTCGTGTTCCCGCTCGACCCGGACCACGACGGCCGCGGCACCGACCGGCTCGCCGCGATCGTCGAAGACATCGGAATTGACCGCATCCGCGCAGCCACTGGAGCCACCCGCTCGCAAATCGAGGAGGTAGAGCGTGCCGCGCAACAATGACGCGCTGCTCCTGGAGAGCGTCGGCACCCACCGGAAACGCCTCAGGCAGGCCCTCCTGTTCGGACGGCTCGACGACCGACGCCAGGTGACCGACAACGTGCGCCGCTTCATCGGCGGGATCGTGCTCGCCGCCGTCGTCGGCGTCGGCTGCCTCGGCTTCTCGTTCGTCACGGCAGCGACGGCCCACGGCACGGGCACGCTGGGCACGTCGGCGCCC
>NZ_JBKZWT010000499.1:0-1734 GCF_047759905.1 Sinomonas sp. G460-2
GGTGGTCAGCTGGGTGGCCCACGCGCGGCCATCCCGCACGCCGATCACGAACGCAGGCACGACGAGCCGCGACGCGTACTCCGAGGTCTTCGAGAACGCGAACGAGCCGAACGCGAGCGGTCCGGTCCCGGGGTGCTGCAGCGGATCCTCGACGTGGGCGTCGAGCGTGAGCTGCTTCCACCAGGCCTCCGCCTCGATGAAGCGCTCAGGCCCCGTGGTCTCGAAACGCGCGACTTCGCCGAAGCCGAGCTGACCCTCGCCGCGGCGGAGCCAGCACAGGGTGTCGGGGTGGTTGAGCGCGTGGGAGAGGCCCCCGAACGGAAGGACGTCCGATTCGGAAACGGCGCCCAGATCGATCGTGAGGGCGCGCAGAGGGGAGGTCATGATGGGAATAAGAGTACGCGTTCACCTGCGGGCCGGCCGCGCTGGGCGGCGCTCGGGCCCGGCGGGGATGCTGAACAGTTCGGGGCGCGCTGCTTGGATGCGATCGAGGTCGTCGAGGACGAACCTCAGGTGCGCGCGGAGCTCGGCCTGCGCCGCCGCGAGATCCCCTGCCGCGACGGCCTCGTGGACGCGGCGGTGATCGGCGGCGTACTCAGGGATCGCGCGGTAGCCGCTCAGCCCGAGGTAGCGGGCCCGGTCGAGGTGGCCCTTGGCGCTCTGCACGGCCGTCCACGCGGAGGCGTGTCCGGCTATCGAGAGGAGCGCGCGGTGGAAGCGCTCGTCAAGCGGGTAGAACTCCTCTCGCGTGGTGCACGCATCCTGGGCGTCGAGCAGTTCGTCGATGTGGGCGCCGCCTTCGGGCGTCCAGTTCTCGACGCACGCTTCAAGCGAGGCCACCTCGATCGCCTCGCGGACGAATTGGGCCTGCCGCACCATCGCTGGGTCGATGAGCGAGACATAGCTCCCGCGCTGGGGCCGGACCTCGACGAGCCCCTCCTGCGCGAGGAGCAGGAGCGCCTCGCGCACGGGCGTCCGGCTGAGGTCGAGCCGCAGTGCAAGGTCGTTTTCGCTCAGGAGGGCACCGGGCGCTTCCTCTCCGGTCACGATGAGCTCGCGGATGTGCTCGTAGGCGAGCTCGCGGTTCGACGGCGGGCGGGCGGCCGTGGCGGCCTGCTCGCCCCACAAGGACGGGGCCATGGGCACAAGCGTAGGGGTGCGAGGCTCGACATCACTAGTATGGCAGTGTTGAAATGTATGGCAGTGCTTGAATAGAAGTCACGCCACCCCGTCCTATCAGGAGGAACCCCCATGAGCCTGGCCGTCGTCGTCCATGCAGCCGGTGACCTGCGACTCGACCCCGCCGAACCCCGCGAGCTCGGCCCGCACGACGCCCTCGTGCAGATCGAATACGGCGGGATCTGCGGGAGCGACCTCCACTACGTCAAGCACGGCGCGGCTGGCCTCAGCATCCTGCGCGATCCGTTGGTCCTCGGCCACGAGGTCGCCGGCAGGGTCGCGGCGCTCGGCTCCGAGGTCACAGGCTTCGAGCTCGGCCAGGCAGTCGCGATCCACCCCGCGATGGTGTGCGGCGAGTGCGAGTTCTGTACCTCCGGCCGCCCGAACCTGTGCGGCTCGGTCCACCACCTCGGCTCGGCCGCGTACCACCCGCACACCGACGGCGGTTTCTCGGCCCAGACGGTCGTGCCGGCGCGCCAGCTCCGGGCCGTCCCCGAGGGCGTGAGCACGCGACTCGCCGCGGTCGCCGAGCCGCTTGGTGTCGCGATCCATGCC
>NZ_JBKZWT010000005.1:0-53229 GCF_047759905.1 Sinomonas sp. G460-2
CGGCCCGGCTCGCTTCGACCGCCGTGTCGAGCTCGGGGCATGAGATCTCGAAGTCGTCGCGCATGGAGGCGTGGCTCGAGTCGAGGTAACCAGCGATCGCGGCTGGGCCCGAGGCGCGCAGGGCGGCGACGGTGTCGAGGACGCGCTGATCCTCCGTGACGACGTGGCGAACGCGCCGGAACGTGACGGCGTCCATGAGAGCGCGCGCCTCGTCGAGGTCCGCGACGGCCACGTCGCGCAGGGCCTTGACGCCGAGCACCTCGGCCCCGAGTTCGCACGCGGCGCGGCGGCTCGCGTAGCCCCCGTCCGCGTGCGAGTGCGCCACACGCGTGTCGACGACGAGCGTCACGAGGCCCGCGCCCTCTGCGTCGAACGGAACGAGTTCGGCGTTCTGGTCTCGGCAGTCGAGGAACACCGCGTGCCCGGATTTGCCTCGCAGCGACGCGGACTGGTCCATGATCCCCGTCGGCGCCCCGACGAACGCGTTCTCGGCCCGTTGCGTGGTGAGCACGAGCTGCTGCGCGTCGAGCCCGGCTCCGGTGACCTCATTGAGCGCTGTCGCGACGGCGCACTCGATCGCGTGCGAGGACGAGAGGCCGGCGCCGAGCGGCACGTCCGAGTCGAGCACGAGGTCGAATCCTGGCACGTCGATGCCGCGCTCCTGAAACGCCCACACGACGCCGGCGGGGTAGACGCTCCACCCCGGAGCGCCCTCGCGGCTGAGGTCCGCGATGGCGAGCTCGGCCACGCCGGCCTCGCCCGCCGTCGAGAGCAGGCGAATCACGCCGTCGGCCCTTGCGCGGAGGGCCACGCGCGCGGCGAGGTCGATCGCGAAGGGGAGCACGAAACCCTCGTTGTAGTCGGTGTGCTCGCCGATGAGGTTGACGCGCCCCGGCGCCGTCCACACGCCGTCGGGCTCGCCGCCGAACGCCTCGCGGAACGCGGTGGTGACGCCCTCCACGCCGCCCGCGGTCATCGGGCGGCTCCTGCGGAGGCGACGGCCTCGCGCAGCTGGGCGGCGACGCCCTCCGCGAGCGTGTCGTTGATGAATGCGCCCATCGCGGCCTCCGATCCGGCGAGGTACTTGAGCTTGTCCGCGGCCCGGCGCGGCGACGTGAGCTGGAGATGGAACCGCGAGGCGGGCCGCAGCGTGGGGTCGAGCGGGGCCTGGTTCCACGCGGCGATGTACGGGGTGGGGGTGTCGTAGAGGGCGTCGACGCCCGCGAGAAGGCGCAGGTAGACCTCCGCGAGTTCGTCCTTCTCCTCGCCCGTGAGGCCCGCGAAGTCCCGCACGTCCCGATGGGGGACGAGGTGCACCTCGATGGGCCAGCGGGCTGCGAACGGCACGAACGCGCTGAAGTGGTCACCCTCGAGGACCATGCGCTCCCCATCGGCGCGCTCGCTGTCCAAGAGGGAGCCGAGCAGGGTCTCGGTGCCGCCGTTGGACTCGTAGTGCTGGCAGGCGGCGGCCGCGAGCTGCGCCCCGCGCGGGGTCAGGTAAGGGTAGGCGTAGATCTGGCCGTGCGGGTGGTGGAGCGTGACGCCGATCTGGGCCCCGCGGTTCTCGAACGGGAACACTTGGCGGATCCCGGGGAGCGCGCTCAGCTCGGCGGTCCGGTGGGCCCACGCCTCGACGACGGTGCGGGCGCGCGTGTACGGCAACGCGCCGAACGATCCCGTGTGCTCGGCCGTGAACGAAACGACCTCGCACCGTCCCGCGGCCGGAACGCTTTCGCCCCACGGAAGCGAGCTCGGGAGCTCGGCGAGGACCGGGCCGAGCGACGGGAATCGGTTCTCGAACACCACGACGTCGTAGTCCGGATCCGGGATCTCGGACGCGAACCGCGGCGATGTGGGGCACAGCGGGCACGCGTCGGCGGGCGGGAGGTGGGTGCGGGTCTGCCGATGCGCGGCGACCGCGACCCAGTCGCCGCTCAGGGCGTCGAACCGGAGCTGTCCGGGATCGGGCCGCTCGGGCAGGTCCCGGGCGTCAGGCACGGGAACCCGTTGGGGGCTGCCGGGGTCGTCGAAGTAGATGAGGTCGCGGCCGTCGGCAAGCGAACTTCGGGTCACGGAAGGGGAGAGTCCGGCGGTCGTGGTCATGCTTGGCTTCCTTGGAGGGCGGTATCGGCGAAGATGACGTGCGGTACGCGGTCGTCGAGCTCGCGGCGGGCCGTGGCGGAGAGACCGGTGTCGGAGATGAGGGTGTCGGCGCGCTCGATCGGCGCGATCTGGGCGAGGCTCAGGAGCCCGTACTTGGAGCTATCGGCGAGCACCACGAGCCGCGCCGCGGCGTTCGCGGCAGCCCGGTTCGTCTCCGCCTCGAGCAGGTTCGGCGTCGTGTAGCCGCCCCGCGGATGGACCCCGTGGACGCCCATGAAGCACAGCTCGACGTGGAGCTGCCCGAGCGACGAGGTGGCGAGCGGGCCGACGAGTGCCTCCGACGGCGTGCGCTCGCCTCCCGTGAGGATCGTGCGGACCGAGTGGCCGAGCGCCTCGGCGACCTTGATGGAGTTGGTGGCGACGGTGAGGTCGGGGACGGTGGGGAGGAGCTTCGCGAGGGCGAACGTCGTGGTCCCTGCCGTCACGAAGAGCGTCGACCCGGGCCGGATGAGGGCGAGCGCCTCCCGCGCGATCGCGGACTTTGCGTCGGCGTGGTGGCCGAACTTGACCTCGAACCCCGGCTCGGCGAACGCGAAGTCCGCGACGCGGGCGGCGCCCCCGTGGACGCGCCGCGCGAGACCTTGGCTCTCGAGCTGCTCGATATCTCGACGAATCGTCATCTCGGACACCGCAAGCGACGCCGCGAGCTCGGCCACGCGGACCGCCTCCCGCTTGTCCAGCTCCGCCATGATGCGCGCGTGGCGCTCAGCTGCCAGCACGGTTCATCCCCCCTGCTCTGTCCGCTTGTGGATCCCTGCGGAGGGCCCGGCTGATTTTCGCAACTGGGATCCTCACAGCAACTCAATTTTTCTCACAAAATATAACATTGTTGCGGGCGGATGGGAAGGCCCTGCCCTCACTTTTCCGCCGTGTCGCTCCGCGCTAACGTGGGGGACCATGAGCGCCCTGAGCCCTGCCGCGACCCGCCGATCCGCCGCCACCGGCCGTCAGTTCCGCATCGAGCGGGGCGGCAGCTCCGCCGTCGTCACCGAACTGGCCGCGGGGCTGCGGTCCTTTGAGATGGGCGGCGTCCTCCTCACCGAGACCTACGACGACGGCGCCATCTCGCCCGGCGCGGCTGGCATCACACTCGCCCCGTGGGCCAATCGGATCGAGGACGGCCGCTGGACGCTCGGCGGGAAGGTCCAGCAGCTCGACATCACCGAACCGTCCCGCGGCAACGCGAGCCACGGCCTGCTCCGAAACACTGGCTATACCGCGCTCGAGACGGGCGCCGACCGCGTGAGCCTCGAGGCCGCAGTGTTCCCCCAGCACGGCTACCCGTTCCTCGTGCGGCACCGCGTCGACTACCGGATTGACGACGACGGCGGCCTCCGCGTGCGCCAGACCCTCGCCAACGATTCGTCCGGGTCCGCGCCGTTCGTGCTGGGCGCGCACCCGTACCTGCGGCTCGGGGACGTCGACTCGGGAGAACTCACGCTCACGGTGCAGGCCCGCACGCGGCTCGTCTCGGACGAGCGCCTCATCCCGCGCTCGAGCGCCGCCGCGAGCGGCGAGTGGGACCTGTCCGCGGGGCGCACGGTCGCGGAGCTCGACCTCGACGCCGCCTACACGGACCTCGCGTTCGCCGATGGCACCGCGCGGGCCACGCTCACGGCGCCGGACGGCCGGTCGGTGTGGCTCTGGCAGGACGAGAAGTGCAGGTACACCCACGTCTTCGTGACGCGGACATTCCCGGGCCGCGATGTCGTCGTGGCGCTCGAGCCGCAGACGGGACCGGCCAACGCTTTCAACAGCGGCCAGGACCTCGGCTGGCTCGAGCCCGGGGAAGAGTTCTCGATGGAATGGGGCATCGGGGCCTCCCTCTGAACCCGGGCCGCGGGCCTCTTCGGGGCGCGGGGGTCTGGCAGGATGAGGTCATGGACGCCTCCGACGCACCCCGGACCGACGCCCCTGCCCCTTCTGATCCCGCCAGCCCCGCCCCTTCTGGTCCCGCCGCCCCGACCCCGTATCGCCGCGTGAGCGACGCCGACCTGCCGTTCGCGCTGCGCATCTCCGCCGCGTGGGCATGGCGGCTCGCGATCATCATCGCGGTGGTGAGTGCGCTCCTGTGGGGGCTCGCCCACCTGAGCTTCCTCGTGGTTCCCGTTCTGGTCGCAGCCTTGCTCGCGGGGCTCCTGAGCCCCGTCGTCGCGTGGCTCGTTCGCGCGCGCGTTCCGCGGGGCCTCGCCGTCGCCATCACCGAACTCGGCTTCATGGGGCTCGTCGCGGGGCTCCTGACGCTTGTGGGCCGGCAGATCTCGGAGGGCTTCTCGCAGCTCTGGGGCGAGGCCATCGCCGGCCTCACGGAGGTCCAGAAGTGGCTCGCCGAGGGGCCGCTCCAGCTCACGGCTGGACAGCTCGAGACATATATCCACGACGCCCAGAGTCTCCTCCAGAACAATCAGAGCACGCTCGTGAGCGGCGTCCTGAGCGTGGGCAGCTCGGCGGGACACATCATCACGGGAGCCCTCATTGCGCTGTTCGTGCTCGTGTTCTTCCTGCTCGAGGGCGAGCGCATCTGGAGGTTCCTCGTGGGCCTCCTGCCGCGGGCGGCCCAACCTGCCGCGAACGGCGCGGGCCGTGCGGGATGGCGCTCGCTTGTGAGCTACGTACGGGTCCAGGTGCTCGTCGCGGCCGTCGATGCGGTGGGCATCAGTGTCGGCGCCGCGATTCTCGGCGTCCCGCTCGCGCTCCCGCTCGCGATCCTCGTCTTCGTCTCCTCGTTCATCCCGGTGGTCGGCGCGCTCGTGAGCGGCGCCGTCGCCGTCCTGCTCGCGCTCGTGGCGAACGGACTCGTCAACGCCGTGATCATGCTCGTGGTCGTCGTCGCCGTCCAGCAGCTCGAGAGCCACGTGCTGCAGCCCCTCGTCATGGGCCGCGCAGTCTCGCTGCACCCGATCGCGGTGGTGCTGAGCGTCGCCGCCGGCTCGTATCTCGCGGGCATCCCCGGCGCGCTCTTCGCGGTGCCCGCGCTCGCCGTCGTAAATTCGGCCGTTCGCTTCATATCCGCGAGGGCGTGGGAAACTGAAACTGCGCCCGGGGGTTCTGCTGAGATTTCCTCAGGAGCCGCGGGCGCAACTGAATCCGCCCCGACCTCTTAGGAGCACGCAACCATGACTGCCCTCTCGACCCTCGCTGTGACGCTGGACGATGTCCTGGCCGCGCAGGAGCTGCTCGGGGGCATTATTGCGAGGACGCCGATTGAGACGTCGCGGGCACTCGGGCAGATGGTCGGCGGCGAGGTGTTCTTCAAGTGCGAGAACCTCCAGCGCGCAGGCTCCTTCAAGGTGCGCGGCGCGTACGTGCGCATGGCGCGGCTGAGCGAGGAGGAGAAGGCGCTCGGCGTCGTCGCAGCGTCCGCTGGCAATCACGCGCAGGGCGTCGCGGTCGCGGCCAAGCGCCTCGGCATCCGCGCCCGCATCTACATGCCGCTCGGCGTCGCGCTTCCCAAGCTTCAGGCCACCCGCAGCCACGGCGCGCAAGTGATCCTCCACGGCCACAACGTGGACGAGGCGCTCGCCGAGGCCAAGCGCTTCGCGGAGGAGACCGGCGCGGTCTTCGTGCACCCCTTTGACAACGTCGACGTCGTCGCGGGCCAGGGCACCGTGGGGCTCGAGGTCATCGAGCAGATCCCGGACGTCGACACGATCCTCATGGGGGTGGGCGGCGGCGGGCTCCTCGCGGGCGTCGCCGTGGCCGCCAAGGCCCGGGCCGCCCAGCTGGGCCGCGAGATCCGAGTGATCGGTGTCCAGGCCGAGAACGCCGCCGCCTACCCGCCGTCGCTCGCCGCAGACGCGGTCGTGCCGCTCCAGAAGGTTGCGACGATGGCGGACGGCATCGCGGTCGGGCTGCCGGGCCAGATCCCGTTCAGCATCATCCGCGAACTCGTCGACGACGTCGTGACGGTGAGCGAGGACTCGCTCGCCCGCGCGCTCATCTTCCTGCTCGAGCGAGCCAAACTCGTGGTCGAGCCGGCCGGCGCGGTCGGCGTCGCGGCGCTCATGGACGGCAAGCTCGCCGAGCTTGGCATCGACGCGAAGAAGACCGCGGTCATCCTCTCGGGCGGCAACATCGACCCGATGCTGCTGCTCAAGGTCATCCAGCGCGGCCTCTCCGCGGCCGGCCGCTTCCTCACGGTCCGCATGATGCTCGACGACCGTCCCGGCTCCCTCGCGACGATCTCCCGCATCATCGCCGAGAACGACGCGAACGTGACCGGCGTCGACCACACCCGCGTGGGCGGATCGATCGCCATGGGGGACGTCGCGATCACGATCGACATGGAGACCAAGGGCCACGAGCACTCGCAGCAGGTGCTCGAGGCCCTGCGCGCCGAGGGCTTCCAGCCGGTCGTCATGCACGTCTAGCACCGCGCGCAGACGACGACGGCGCCGCTCCCCCGCGGGGGAGCGGCGCCGTCGTCCGTCGTCAGCCCGTGCGACGGGCCGGTCAGCCCGAGTACGGGGTGGCCGAGATGATCTCGACCTTGATTTCCTTGCCGTTCGGCGCGGTGTAGGAAAGCTTGGCGCCCTGCTTGTGCCCGATGATCGCGGCACCAAGCGGGGACTTCTCGCTGAACACGTCGATATCGGCGTCACCGGCAATCTCGCGCGAGCCGAGCAGGAAACGCTCCTCCTCGCCGGCGATCTTTGCCACAACAAGCATGCCGGGCTCCACGACGCCGTCGTCAGCGGGCTTCTCGCCCACCTGGGCGTTGCGCAGGAGCTCCTGGAGCTGGCGGATGCGGGCCTCGATCTTGCCCTGCTCCTCCTTGGCCGCGTGATAGCCGCCGTTCTCCTTGAGGTCGCCCTCCTGGCGGGCCGCCTCGATCCTTTCGACGATCTCGTGACGGCCGGCACCGGAAAGGTGGTCCAGCTCGGCCTTCAGGCGATCGTACGCCTCCTGCGTGAGCCAGGCGCCGCCATGGTGGGTGGTGGTCATCTCGTCTCCTCAATCAGTCCGCGCGGGGTTCCGCACGGCTATCCATACAAAGACCCCGCCGGGGGTGCTGCGGCGGCTCCGGGAGCGCGTCCCGGTCCGCCTGCTGCCACCGACGGGGCAATGGGTATTAGTACATTGTAGTGAGCGTGACAGGCGATCCCAAGTTTCCGTGCGGCGCGTGTCACACCGCGGGCCCGCTCCCGGGCCCCGCTTTCAGGACTCAGGTCCCGGCGATCCAGCACGAGTCGATGGCCACGGAGACGGCCTGGCTCTCGGTCCGGAGTGCCACGTTGGCGGTCTGCGTGACGTTGCCGGATGCCCCCGCGGTGGGCCCGAACGTCAGCTGCTTCCAGCCCACGACGCCGAACGAGTCGTCCAGGGCCTTGACCGTGCAGTAGGCCGTCTGCGAGGCATCCTTCGTGACCTCGAAATTCTCGGTCGCGTGCCACGCGTCCGGCGTCGTGAAGCCGACGTCGCGGAACGTCACGGTCTTCGCGTTTCCGCTCCACGCGAACACGGCCACGCCGGCGATGACCACGAGGAGCGCCACCGCGGCGATGACTGCCGCGGCACGGCGGCTGAGCCGGCCCCGCGGGGCGCCGTAGCGCTGGGCGTATCGCGAGGCGGCTGCACCGGGGGTTTGGGTCACCCGACTATTCTAGGAGGCGTGTCTGAGAACGACGGCGCTCTGCGCCTTCTGGCAGTCCACGCCCACCCCGACGACGAGTCGAGCAAGGGCGCCCCGATGATGGCCAAGTACCTCGCGGAGGGCCACGAGGTCATGGTGGTGAGCTGTACCGACGGTTCGCGCGGCGACGTCCAGAACCCCGCGCTGCTCGGCAACCCGCATGCCTCGCGGGACATGGCCGGCGCGCGGCGGCTCGAGATGGCCAAAGCCCAGGACATCATCGGCATGGACCACCGGTGGCTCGGCTTCACCGACTCGGGCCTCCCTGAGGGCGATCCGCTCCCGCCGCTGCCGTGGGGCGCGTTCGCCTCCCTGCCGCTGCACCAGGCCGCCGCGCCGCTCGTGCGGCTCGTGCGCGAGTTCCGCCCGCACGTCATCGTCTCGTATGACGAGAACGGTGGTTACCCCCACCCCGACCACATCATGGCCCACCGCGTGGCCGTCGAGGCGTTCCGCGCTGCCCCGCTCGTGGCCGAGTATCCCGACGCCGGCGAGCCGTGGGAGCCCGCGAAGCTCTACTACGACGTCCCGTTCAACGTCCGGAAGTTCGGGGCGTTCCACCGCGCGCTCCTCGAGGCGGGGATCGAGTCACCGTACGCCCGCTGGATCGCCTCCGCGACCGAGGACGACGCCGAAGGCCACCACCCGTGGGCGGCCTGCCACCCCGTGACCACCCAGGTCGAGTGCGGCGACTACTTCGAGGTGCGCGACCGCGCCCTCGCCGCCCACGCGACGCAGGTCGACCCGAACGGGACGTTCTTCGCCGTCTCGCTCGCCCTGCGCCAGAAGGTCTGGCCGTGGGAGGACTACTCGCTCGTGAAGTCCAGCGTGGGGTTCCCGGCCGACGGCGAGACGGAACGAGACCTCTTCGCCGGGCTACGATAGACGGGTGCATGATCTCTTCCTGGCCCTCGCGGCGACTCCCGATCCGACGCCCGCTGGGACTCTGAAGCCGGGTCTCACGGAGGATCAGGTTTCCCCCGGGATCTGGGGTTTCCTCGCGACGGCGTTCGTCGTGATCCTGAGCATCTTCCTCATCGTGGACATGGTGCGCCGCCTGCGGCGCGTCCGTTATCGGGGCGAGGTCGAGGAGGCGCGCGAGGCTCAGGCTGCCGCTGCCCACGAGGACGGGGAGCGCAGCGCTGGCCGCGGCGAGCCCGCTGGCGAGCCCTCCGTTGATGAGGGCGGCGCGGGGGAGGCGAACGCCGATCAGGCGGATCACGCGTCTCACGGCACCGGAAGCGGCCCGGCCTCGTAGGCCAGCTCGGAAGTCTGTCGACTAGCGGCATTACGTGCGCAGGGTCGTGTAGCCGAGTTCGCGTTCGGCCCGGTCCGCTCGGGCCTGGCGCGCGGCGGCGATGATGCACGGCACCGCGACGAAGACCAGAGGGACCCATGGCTCCCACGGGCGAAACCCGGCGTCGGCCGTTCCGTTGATGGCCAGGATCGCCAGGACAGCTGCCCATGCGATGCCCGCCGCGACGGCGACCGTAAGGAGTCGCCTCCTGGTACGCCACGCGGCCGCGGTCGGCTGGACTGGGAGCGATTCCCACCGATCCTTCGGAACGAACTCGACGCTAGACATGCGGCCTCCCCAGGACGTGAGTCGGAGCGCGTTCCGACCGGACGAGGCCGATCCTAACGGTGTCGGGGCGCGGCCGCACCGGTTGGCACAGCATGACCGTCCGTCAGCGCGGCGTGGCCGTCCCTCAGCGGCATGACCGTCCCGCGTGCCGGACGGTTGTGCCTATCTCCGACGGTCTTGCGGCAGAAGGGACGGTCTTGCGGCAGAAGGGACGGCCGTGCGCCGGCGCGGCGTGTGCGGCAGACTCGAGGCATGACGAATCGCCTCGCAGGGCAGGCCTCGGCCTACCTCCGTCAGCACGCCGACAACCCCGTCGACTGGCAGCCCTACGGCGACGACGCCTTCGCCGAGGCCGCCCGCCGCGACGTCCCGGTCTTCGTCTCGATCGGCTACGCCGCGTGTCACTGGTGCCACGAGGTGGCCGGGTAGACGGTCAGCGACGGACGTCGACGAAACCGCAGGTCAGAGCGGGCTCGTCGGTCACGTCGGCTCACGGCGTGCCGTCGTTGGATATTGTTTCCGCGAAAGTTTGCATCACTTCTTTACATCACTCCGGCACCCGCCTCCCGGCTGATGTCGGTCGTCGCCGATAGCGAGGGGGACGATGGCGAGTTCGAAAAAGCGGAGAAACGCCCCGGCGCCAAGCGTGCGCACGGGGCCGTCTGGAGTTGCGCGCTCCTGCGACCCGAATCGTCACGAGTCAGGGTGTCGCGCTGCGCCTCTACCTGACTAGCCTGGGAGCGGCCAAGGTCACGACCAAGAGCGGGCATCAGTTCGGCAATCGACCGCCGAAGTCGGCTGCGAGACGACGGCTTCCTCGGCACGATTCGTCTCCCCGTGAGCGATAAGCTCGATGTCGAGATTGGAGAGGTTGCGATTCCGGGTGAGGACCGACTTCGTTACTACGGTCTGCACTGAGATCCGTACGCCAGTGCCAGGAAGACCTTGGAGTGGTTCGGGCTCCTTAAGGTTCGTGAGGTCATGCGGCACTCCGGCGACGGCCGTGGCGAGGACGGCGCAACTCAACTTCACCGCTTGTCCCTGATTCGGGAGGGTTTGAAGCGAACGCCTATGAAGTAGTGCCCAGGCTCTTCGAGGCGCGAGCGGCGGTCTCCCCAGCAGTATTAGACATGAAGTCCTCGCCGTCCGAGTTGAGAAGCCGTCGCCGTTGCGGCCGCTACCCAATCACCCCGCCCGCCGTCGTCGCTTGGGCCGGGGGAGGAGGTCCGTAACGCTCACTTCCTCGCGGTCGGGCGTGAGCAGCGCCTCCAGCCCAGCCTCGGCCCGCGCGATGCGCTTCTCCTCCCAAGCCAGGAGCTGGTCGAGGCGCCAGCGGGCGGGGTGGGTCATGACCGGCGGTGGGACGAACGCGCGGTCCTTGAGGTTCTGGTAGCCCTTGGTCTTGCCCCAGCCATAGCGGGCCAGCACCTCGCCCGCGCTGAGGAAGACGTGGCGCGGGTCGTCCATCTCGCTCACACCGCCTTCGGCCGGCCGATAACCGGTCGGGAGGCGAGTCGCTGCCCGCGAATGAACCGGCGCAGCTCACCGACGGTCGTGTAGAGGCGCTTGCCGATCTTGAAGAACTCAGGACAGGTGCCCCGCTGGCGCCACCAGCGGACGGTGTGCTCCGAGGTCTTCAGGATCTTCGCGACGTCCTCCAAGGTGAGCAGCTCGTCGTCGTGGCGCTCGTGGAACGGCGTCTCGTTCATGGTTCCTCCTGCTTGTTGTGAGCCCGCGACGGTCGTGGGCAGCAGGTAGGTGTTCTGGATGGTCCGTTTCGAGGTCAAAATACGTTCAATCGGATATATCATGAGGTATGGACAGGTCGTTTCTGCTGTGGAGGGCGCGGCGAGCGCGGGGTCTGACGCAGGCCGAGCTCGCGGCCCGATCTGGCACGTCCCAGGCCACGCTGTCGGCCTACGAGCGCGGTCTGAAGTCGCCGTCGCTGAAGGTCGCTTCGCGCATCCTGGCAGCGATGGATCACGAGTTGACCCTGCGCACGCGCGTCGACTGGGTCGAGCACCATCCAAAGGGGATCGTGAAGTTCTGGGCGCCGAGCATGCTCTGGGCGGTGGAACCGCCGACCTGCCTAGTGACGGTCCACATGCCTGATCAGATCCGCAACACCGGGATGAGCCACTGGAACCTGCGCGACCGGGAAGAGCGCCGGGGCGCGTACGAGCAGCTCATCCGTCGCGGCCTTCCCCAACAGATGATCCGCTGGATCGACGGCGGCCTCTTGATCGACCTGTGGGACGAACTCGATCTGCCTGATCCGGTCAGGGAGGCGTGGGAGCCTGCGATCCGGCTCGCCACGCTGCCGCTGGAAGTGGACGGCCTGCGCTTCTTCTTCAGCGAGAACCCGGACGTTGCGAGCACTGCCCGGGCGCAGGGCTACGAGCCGCTGCCCAAGTCGCCGCCTCCTCCGCCGCCGCGACGTTCGCGGTTCGACCCGCGTCCGCCTCTGTCCTCAAGCTAGATGCCGAGGCTGGGGCCGGGCGACGGCGAGGATGCAGGCCGCCGGTAGCCGAAGTCCTCCTCGGGACGCCGTCTGACTGCCGCCGGTCGGCGGGGATAGCGCCGCTGCATCGGACCGTAGCGGTCGACTGCCTCGGCGGCGGTCACGCGGGCCTGTGCCGGTCCGAGGTCGGCGCGGTCGCGGCCGAACACCTCGATCCACTGCTTGCGGGCGTCCTCGACGGACTCGGCGACGAGGTGAGCGACGTTGCGCTCTCGGCCGCGGGTCATGCCGACGTACGCCGACGCAGCGCCGGTGTGCTCCCCGACGAGGACGTGGCTGACTGGGACCGTGGAGCCTTGGGCGCCGTAGGCAGTGGTGGCGTAGGCCAGCTCGACATGCTGGCGGACGTAGTCGGGTGGCAGGACCCGCTTTCCCGCATCTCCCCGGACGGTCAGCGCGCCGTCGCTGCAGGCGAGGACGGTCCAGGTCTCGCGGTTGGCGACATCGGCGTCGTGGTCGTTGCGTCGGGTGGCGATCCTGTCGCCGACTCCGATCCGCTCGCCGGACGCGGTGATCACTCCGTCGGTGACGTCGCCGCCAGTCTTGCGGACCTGGTGGGTGAGGCCGTTGATCTTGGCGACCTGCTCGCGGGTATCGGCGACGACGAGGTCGCCGAACCTGGCGCGCACGGCGAGCTTCTGGACGCGCTCGACGTCGCTGGCGTGCACGAGGATCTCGCCGCGCGCGAAGAGCTGGTCGAACACCTCGCCGGGCTTCTCACCTGTTCGCATCTGCAACGACAGTTCGGCATAGGCGGCGTCGGCGAACCGACGCACCTGGCCGAGCTGGGTGACCTGGTCGGGCGCGTAGCGGATCGCGAGGTCCAACACCCCACCACGGCCCACGGCCGGAAGCTGGTGCCGGTCACCGACCAGCATCAGCCTGGAGTGCGTTTCGTCCGCCAGCAGCAGCAATGCCCGAGCGGTGTCTTGGTCGAGCATCCCGGCCTCGTCCACCACCAGCAGGTCACCTCGCCGCAGTCGCGCGCCGGGCAACGGCTCAGACCGGACTCGGGTCCAGCGCCCGTCCTCGTCCCAGCGGAGACCGTGCTGATGCAACAGCCACGCAACCGAGTGCGCAGAAGTCTTGATCTCGGCCGCAGCGACCTGAGCAGCCTTGTGGGTCGGAGTGACGACGAACATCCGACGCCCAGCCGCCTCGAGCGCCTCGCGAGTCGCCCTCAGCCGCCTCGTCTTGCCCGCGCCCGCCGCACCTTCGATGATCGTGATCGACTTCGCCTCAGCGCGTGCGGTGATCCGGTCGACGATCTCGTGCTCGACCGCGAGCACATCGACTGAGGTGAACGACCGGACATGCTCAGGCACATCGGTCCGGCCCAGCAGCGGCCGGGACGCGGCGACGACTCGCGCGGTCAGGTCCTCGGCCAGCTCCCGCCGCAAGACCCCGTCGATGACGTTGCCGGTGGCGGCGATGAGCTTCTCGATCTCGCCCCGGGCGTCGGCGGCGTTCCACGCCGAGCGTCGCGCACCGAGCCGAACCAGCGCGAGGTCGACCAGAGCGTTGCGATCCTGCAACCCCGGCCGCAGCACCGCGACATCGGACGCAGCTCGAGCGGTTGGGCCTGCAATCTTGGACGAGCGGTATCCGAGTTCGTGCAACTCCTCGATCCACCGCTGCCGCAACTCCTCACCCGAGGTCGGCACCACCTTGTCGGGTCGCGCGTCGGCCCACGCCCGCCGGTCCCACGCCTGCCGCAACGCCGGCCCCGGCTCCTCGCCGGAATGCTCGAATCGCCACTCCGATTCGTAGGTGTCGATGTTCGACTCGATCTGCTTGGCTCGGGCGCTGAACGCTCCGGAGTAGGGCGACAGTTCGGCAACTTCGCCCGTCTTGGGATCGAGCGCGAGGCCGTGTGCGGCAAGCGCGGAGTGGAAGGCGGGGTTGGTCATCACCGCTGCGTGTCCGATGCCGTTGATCGCCTCCAGGCTGTCGCGGACGCCGACCGTGTGGATGCCTCGCCACTTGCCCCCGGCGAAGACCCGGGCGTTGAGCTGGAGATGCAGGTGACGGTGGGGGTCGCCGGCGCGGGAGGTGAAGTGGCGTACGACCGCTGCTTCGATCTGCTCGACCGGCGCCTGCACCTGCCGCCCACGCGGACCGACACGAGTCGTTGCGTGAGAGGCGAGCCAACCCATGATCTCCTCGGCTGCCGCCATCTGCGCCGCGTCGTATGCCTCGGCGACCTCGGGATGCAACGCTGCCGCGATGGACCAGGTCTTCGGCCCGTTGACGGTGACCTCGACGAACCGCACCGCTTGGTCGTCCTTCCGCAGTCGACCCTTCGGTGCGCCTGTCTCGACGTCGATACCGGCTACCCACTTCTCGTAGGTCTCGCCGTCCATGTCGGCATGATGCTCGGCAGTGTCCGGGGTGGCGACGATCCGCATGGCGACACCGCTGCCCTCCGCAAGGTAGTAGTCGTCAGCGCGCGAACGGTCGGCCTCGACGTAGTGCCGAGCCGCTGCTGCGGCACCCCGGTAGACCTTCATCCCACCGTGCATCGAAATCACCTCCGTCAACAGCCGTCGATAACCACAAACCCGCAGGTCAGACCCGCTTTCACGCCCGTGGCGTTTCCTACTTTCGTAGCATGCGTGCCGGGTATTGAGGGGGTTGAGAGAGCCGATTTGGAGGGCAGATTCGGGAGCCGCCAATAACCGTTGATGGATATCGATGGGGCGTCCACAGGCGAAGTCATCCGCAGAGTCGGTATCTCGATGTGGTAGGTCGAAATCGAACGAACGTGGGCGGATGACCGGGACTGCTGAAGGTTCGGTTGACTCCTTGCATATGACCGGGTCCGGGGGTCGGTTGGCTTAGTGAACTGAGCCAGTGCGCTCGTCGTGGTTGAGCCGGGGTTCTTGTGCTTGTGAGCCAATGGTCGCTGCGGGGTGGTGGCTGTATAGGTGAGATTCGGGAGCGACTGTCACTGACTTTCAGGAGCACTTCGACGCCGGCGAATATGATGTTCGCGACCACCGGCAGAACGCAGTGCGTTGTTCCCCTCGTCGCACGGCGGTCGTTCACGTCGTCGCACTAGCCATGCGCTCCTCCCATCGTGCTTGGAACGAAGGGGCGGCCCCGGCCCGAGGGCCGACGCGCTGTGGTGGGCCGGTTGGCGTGCGGCTCGTCAGCGCAACGGGCTCATGGGCTTCAACGATCGCCTGAATTCAGTTGGTGGGCGCCTCTTTCACGAGGAAGTTGTCGGCTACTTCGACCCACTTGCCCGGTGGATCGCTGCTCGTGGCGACGTGGGCGCTGCTCGGCGCGATCAGCCAGGCTTCGCTGCCGTCAGGGTTCCCGGTTCGCAGGCCGTAGTTCTCGAATCCCTTGATCTGGGCGCTTCATAGGGATCTGGGCGCGGGACGCGCGATAGGGTTCGGCCTACGGAACAGCCCGAGGCGATGACTGAGTTGGCTGCGTGGTCTCTTTCGCGGTGTATCATGTGCTCGCAAGGTGCCGTTCGTTAGCTGAGGCTCCTTCGCGTAAACAAGCCAGCGACCCTAAACGTCGAGAGACGCCACCGGTCAGGACAGGCTGCCCCGGTCTAAGGGGCAACCCCGATTGGCTCTCCCTGCTCCTGCGGGGGGTCACGACGCGAAGTGCCAAAGGTCTTACGAGGAAGGGCACCCCGGGCGTTCTGCCCGGGGCCTCCGGAAGGCACGTGAAGACGAGCGCGGGAGGTGACTGATCGTTGTCCAGCGGCGATAGTAGTACCTCCCTGCGCACCCCCTGACTGAGCCCGAAGCTCAGCTCGTCTTCCCGCCCTGACGCACGCCGATACCGGCCCGAGAACGGGTCTTCCGGCGTGCGCGCTTCACCAGCCCCGGCCGCCGCCGGGAGGAAGCAGGTCCCCCGTGATCAAGACACCACCGAACCGCGCCCGCAGGCCAGACCCACACAGGGCACCCAACAGAAGCGCAACGCCACACCAGGCCCCGACCGCAGCCTCTTCTGCGGTGCTTGATTCGGCGCATGTCGGCGACATCAAGGGCGCCTTCGGCACGATCCGGCTCGAAGAGGCCCCGACGCAGCAGAGCTGGAAGGCGCGCCTGAAGACGCTCCTGGCCATCCTCGGCCCAGGCCTGATCGTCATGGTCGGCGACAACGACGCCGGCGCCTTCGGCACCTACACGCAGGCCGGACAGAACTACGGCACGAGCCTCCTGTGGACCCTGCTGCTGCTGGTCCCGGTGTTGTTCGTGAACCAGGAGATGGTCCTCCGGCTCGGCGCCGTGACCGGCGTGGGGCACGCCCGGCTCATCCTCGAGCGCTTCGGGCGGTTCTGGGGCGCGTTCAGCGTGATCGACCTGTTCATCCTCAACGCCCTGACGATCATCACCGAGTTCATCGGCATCAGCCTCGGCCTGTCCTACCTCGGCGTGCCACAGATCCCCGGCGTCGTCATCTCCGCGCTCGTGGTCATCGGCGCCACGAGCACCGGCTCGTTCCAGCGGTTCGAGCGGGTGTGCATGGTCCTGGTGTTCGGCTCGCTCCTGCTGGTTCCGATCTTCTTCATGTCTAGCCCGGACTACGGCCAGATCGCGCATGACTTCGTGGTCCCCGGCATCCCCGCCGGGTCGAACATCGCCGACGTGACGCTGCTGATCATCGCGATCGTCGGCACGACGATCGCCCCGTGGCAGCTGTTCTTCCAGCAGTCCTACGTGATCGACAAGCGCATCACCCCGCGCTACATCAGGTACGAGAAGGTCGACCTGTGGCTCGGGATCGTCATCGTGGTGCTCGGGGCGGGGGCGATCATCGCGTTCACCGCGTTCGCGTTCTCGGGAAAGCCCGAATTCGGGCAGTTCACCGACGCGGGCGGCGTCGCCCAGGGCCTCGAGAAGTACGTCGGCCACCTCGCGGGCATCCTCTTCGCCCTGGCCCTGATCGACGCGTCGATCATCGGCGCGGCGGCGGTCGGCCTCTCGACCTCATACGCTGTGGGCGACGTGCTGGGCCTGAAGCACTCTCTGCACCGGAAGGTCAGTGAGGCGAAGGGCTTCTACGCCGCGTTCGCGGGCATCATCCTGATCTCGGCGGTCATCGTCGTCATCCCTGGCAGCCCGCTCGGCCTCCTGACGGTCGCCGTCCAGGTCCTCGCCGGCATGCTCCTTCCCTCGGCGACGCTGTTCCTCCTGCTGCTGTGCAACGACAGGCAGGTCATGGGCCCGTGGGTAAACGGCAGGGCGATGAACGTCTTCACATCCCTCGTGATCGCGGTGCTCGTGATCCTCTCGATCGTGCTCACGTCCGCGACGCTGTTCCCCGGCATCGACGGCGGCACGATCCTCGGGATCCTCGGCGGCGGGGCAGTGCTGGTGGTCCTCGCGGGCGTGGCGTTCGCCGCGTTCAGGATCCGCGCCCGTCTCCAGGGCGAGGCCGCGCCGGAGCCCGCCGTCGACCGCTCGGAGCGGCTCACGTGGCGCATGCCGCCGATCGCGCTCCTCGAGCGCCCCCAGCTCTCGCTCACCCGCCGGATCGGCCTGGGCGTCCTGTGGGTGTACCTGCTCGTGGCGATCGTCCTCCTGGTCGTCCGCGTCGTTCAGCTTGCCCTCGGCGCCGCCTGAGCATCAGGCGCCCCCTGAACCCGACTCTCCCCACGCCGTCCCCTCGTGACGTACGCTCGCCCCGAGACGCTTTGCACCCCGAAAGGCACCCCATGACCGCCGCAGCCCAGACCGCCACCCTGTCCCTGTCCGTCCTGCTCCGCCAGCCCGTTACCGACTCCGAGGGGCACCGCATGGGCGGCCTCGCCGACCTCATCGTCCGTCTCCGGGTGGACGATTACCCGCTCGTGACCGGCCTCGTCGTCGCCGTGGGCAACACTCGCGTCTTCGTCTCCGCCGCCGACCTGGCCGCCCTGACGCCCGAGCGCGTCCAGCTCGCAGTGAGCACTGTGGACGTGCGCGAGTTCAGACGCCGAGAAGGAGAAGTGCTCCTGAGGGAGGACGTCCTGGGCCACCGGCTCATCGACCTCTCCCGCGTCGCGTTCGTCAAGGCCTACGACGTCCAGCTCACCCAGGTCCTCGACGGCTGGGCCGTGACGGGCCTCGATGTGCACCGCCGCCGCTGGCTCGGCCTCGGCCCCCGCCACGCCGCCCACGCGCCGAGGGACTGGATGGACTTCGAGCCGCTCATCGGCCACGCCGAGTCGGCCCGGGTACGCCAGGCGACCGGACGCCTCCCGGAGCTCAAGCCAGCCCAGATCGCGGACATCATCGAAGAGGCCACCGACGACGAGCAGGACGAGCTCCTCGCCCAGGTCCACGAGGACCCCGAGCTCGAGGCCGACGTCTTCGAAGAGCTCGACGAGAACAGCCAGTCCGAGCTCTTCCGCGACCGCTCCGACGCCGAGGTCGCCGAGGTCCTGGCCCGAATGCAGGCCGACGACGCAGCCGACGCACTCATGGACCTCCCGCAGGAGCGACGCACCCCGGTGCTCGATGCCCTCCCCGAGCCGCAGCGCACCGACGTCCACCGGCTCCTCGGCTACCACGACCTGACCGCGGGCGGGCTCATGGGCACCGAATTCCTAGCCCTGCCGGCCACGGCCACGGCAGCCGACGCCCTCGCCGCCGTCCGCGCCGCCGACGCGCTCCAGCCGCAGGCCCTCGTCATGCTCTACACCCTGGCCCCGGACGGGACACTCGACGGTGCGCTCAGCCTGCCCCAGGCAGTCCAGGCCGACCCCGGGGCGACACTCGCCGAGATCACCGACGCCGACGTCGTAGTCGCCTCACCCAACGACGACGTCATCGACGTCACCACCCGCATGGCCGACTTCAACCTCCTCGCCCTGCCCGTACTCTCGGACGATCGGCGCATCATCGGCGTCGTCACCGTCGACGACGCGCTCGAGGCCGCCATCCCCGAAGACTGGTCCCAACGCGAGACAAGCCACCGCGAGACCGGCTCCGAAGCCTGAGAACCACGCTGGGGGCGGCCACCCGGCCGACCCCAGCGTGGAGAGACCCCGCCATGAACCACAGCGGCCCCACAGTCGCGGGCCAGCCCGAGCGGCCCAGCCTGAAGGTTCTGCTCGTGCCCCGCTTGCTCGCCCACGGCCTCGCACCCGAACAGGTCGCCCACATCACCGGGGTCCCCGCCGCGCTCGTCTGGCTCATCGACGAGAACCGCCGAAGCGAAGGGGACGTGCGCCCGACCACCGGCACCGTCGCGGCCGGAAGGGTGCACCGCGGACGGCACCGGCGAGAGCACCTGCGTCGACTCGCAACCCTGGCCATCTACGCAGCCGGCTGCACGCTGACCATCCTCTGGCACCAGCCCATCATGCCGCTCGCCGTCGCCGCAGCCGCCCTGATCGCGGCACGCCGGAACGCCTGACGTCCGCCGCCGGATCCCAGAGCCCGAACTCCTGCTTAGCGCACACTGCCCCCGGTTGCGGCGCGCAGTACGGCCTCTGCGAAGGCCACCGGGGTTCTGGCCAGGATCTCAGGCTCGGCCACGGGCCCCTCCCAGCACTGCCTGCTCACCCTCATCGCCGTGGCGATCCCGCTGCCGACGGGGTCGGCGAGGAAGACTCCCCGCATGCCGTTCACCGACTCGGCGACTCCGCAGGCACGCGAGACCACGGCGTGCAGACCGACGGCAAGTGCTTCCTCGACAGCCGTGCCCCAGGCCTCCTGGACCGAGGGAAGCACGAGCGTGTGATGCCCGGCCAGGACCTCCGGGACGCGGTCGTAGGGGACGGCCCCGACGAAAGCCACCCTGCCCCCGAGCCCGAGCAGGTCCCGCAACTCCTCGAGCTCTTCTCTCAGGGGTCCGGATCCGGCAATGGTGAGCGTGTCCCGTGGATTCCCGAGCAGCCAGAACGCCTCGAGCAGGGCCGAGACGTTCTTCCGCGCAGTCAGTGGACCGAGGTACAGGAAGCAGTGCCCGGGTGCGGGAGCAGCGGCCCGCTGTGCCCCAGCAGCTGCGGCGTGGATCCCGGCGACGTGGACGGGATTGAACCCGATATGGATCTTCGACTCGTGCACCCCCATGGCCATCAGAGCCCTCTTCGCCGCCTCTCCGGGGACGATGGCGGCGTCCAGGCCCCGGAAGAACCTCCGCTGCGCCCAGGGAAGCAGCCCGCGGCGGAACGCGTGGGTCGCCAGAGTCGGTTCCCAGAAGCCGACTAGCCGTGCCCCGGCAGCCCGCCCGAGCCCAGCGGCCAACCAGTAGGCGGGTGAGTCCCATCCCTCCAGGACCAGCGCGTCCACCCCTCCGCGGGGCAGGTCGCCGGGCCACATCGGCAGGCGGATCTGCCGTCCGGCTGCCGGCAACCGGACGGTCGGGACCGTTTTGATCGGGAAGGACACGTCTCCGACGGAGATGGACGCGTCGGAGTGGGCCGGCCATTCGGGGACACGTCTGCCACCGCTTCGCCCGCCCTTCTCGAGGACGAAGAGGGTCAGCTGCGCATGTCGGGCCAGATGCTCCCACACCGCCCAGCGGTATGGTGCGGCGGTGTCCGTGAGCCACCCTATCCGGGGAACTGCCATCTGCTGGGCCGACATCTTCGGAATCCTCCTGCGGGTCGGCGGCGCCCCTCGGCGCCAGCCTTGCCGCGTGCGTGCACTTACGCACATGCTACGGACCTTGTGACCCCAGCGGCTGGCCGAAGGGCGGTTCCGCTGCCCAGGCGGACGGCGTCGGGCGCGGGATGTCAGAAGAGGGTATCGCGCGCGCAGTGGTCGGTACCCGGTGGGGCCGAGCTGGGCGAGCTCGCCTTTGACGTCGACGTCGATGCCGCCGAAGAAGTTGATGTTCTCGCTGTGCGCCCGCCCGATCACCGGGAACCTCCGCAGACCCTCCAGCTCCTCGTCCGTGAACACGTGGACGGCCACCAATACCTCCCAAGCCAGAGGATCCCCAGCTCAGGAGCCTACCCAGTAGCCGTATGCGCCCGATTTTTCTCGGTTACTCCGGGAACCCTCTTTAGACCCGATCAGGCAGCGGGTGGACGCCCGCGCACCCCTAGACAAAGCCGCCCCGCCATGCACCACCCGGCGGGTCTGGCTTAGATTGCCGAAGCGGCCCAGCTTGAGTAGACACAATCACTGGGCATTGACTAGGACCGGCATGCATATCAACGGCTCACGCGTCCGGTGACCCTTCACCGGGCGGCGCCCTGTCGAGAAGAGGCACCGAGGCCTCTTGCGGCCTCTCACATATCCCGGTTCGAGGCTTAATATGGTCGCGCTGGGTCGTCGGCGCTCACCACGTGCGCCTTCCGGGCGTTCCGCCCGGCTGTTCTCGTTCTTCTTTCGCACATGGGACGGTGGTCGCGATGGCCCCCAGGCCAGGAGCGGCAGGAGTCCTGCTCCTGGCGCTCCTGCTGACCGCCTGCCAATATTCGGGCGCCGGCAGCTCAGCATCGCCCAGCGCTGCCAGCCCGTCGGCCGTCGGTCCGGTTGATGAGCAGGCGCGGCTGTTCATCGACGGCGGAGCGGCGTCCGCGGTCGTGCAGGTGAACTGGCCCGGAGGGCACTGGTCCAACGCGTACGGTGTGCGGAACCTCGACACGAAGGACCCGGCGCAGGCCGGGGACCGGGTCTCGGTCGGCAGCGTGACCGAGACCCTCACAGCGGTGACAGTCCTCAAGCTCGTCGATGACCACCTCATCGGCCTCGACGACCCGGTGAACAGCGTCATCCCCGGCTTCGAAGCCGAGCTGCACCCTCCCGGCCCCATCACGGTCCGGGAGCTGCTTGCCCAGACCTCCGGCATCCCCAGCTACATCCCCGCCGCGATGCCCGGGGTGGACTTCAGGTCAGCCTTCGCCCAGCCCCTGTCGCTGGAGCAGGCCCTGCGCGACGCGGGCGGCCAGCCATGGCCCGCCACCAGAGTCGGCAGCTCGTACCAATGGGACGAGACCAACTACATCGCCCTCGGCCTGCTCGTCCAGGCACTGCGGAAGAAGCCGTTCACCGACGTGGTCAACGAGGAGGTCATCGCCCCGCTCGGCCTGACGCACACCTCCATGGGCCGCCTCGACCTGACCCAGAAGGACATCCTCCACGGGTACATGACCCTGCACGGGCAGAGGATCGACACCACGGACAACATCCACTCCGCCGGCTCCTCCAGCGAGGGGCTGACCTCCACGATGGGCGACGTGAACACCTTCCTCGCCGCCCTGTTCGGCGGCAGGCTCATCTCCCCCTCCTCGCTTGCCCAGATGGAGAAGGGTGCCGGCCCAGCGCCTTTCGCCCTCGGGATCGCGAAGGGCCCACCGGGCTGCACGAGCAGCGGATCGTTCCACACCGTGGGCAATCAGGGGTACGCAATCACCGCCGCAGTCTCCAGCAGCGACGGGAGGTACACCGCGACCATGACGGTCATGCCGCAGCCACTGCCCGGCGCACTGGAGGACCCCAGCGGGGAGCGGCAGCGCAGCACGATCATCGAACAGATGTTTTCCTCGCTCGGGGAGGCCCTCAACTCCCTCTGCGGATCCCCGTGAGCAACCCCGGCCCCGAGCCATCCCCATCACCAGCACGCACTCCCGGATCCGTCCGGGAGCCCCCATCAAGGAAGGTCGCGATGTCAATGGCCAAGAACCCATCCGAGCACACGGAAACTGCAGCCGGGGAGCACCCAAGGCGCCACGGACTGCACCTGGGCGAGTGGCTCAAGCGGGAGGATGCAGGCGTGGCCGGAGGGTCTAGCGGGATCTTCTTCAGCTCCCACGACCAGCCCCTCCCACCCGAGCGGACCTGCATCCAAGGACACGAGATCCCCCCAGGCCAAGACCACTGCTCCCACGGCCACCCAGTCGGCTGACCCCGCCGAGGGCGCCTGGCCCGCCTCGGACCGCTGCGTCCGTAAGCCGGCCGTCCACCGGACGCCTCGTCGGCGGCCGCCGCGGCGCCTGAGAACCGCACGATTCCCGGCCTGCCCGATTCCCGTATGACGAGCCCGGGAAATTGCCCGGGCGAGGTGGCTCAAGCGGCCGGCGCTGCTCATCGGGCACAGGCAGATCACTCGGCAGGGGAAGCCGCGGTGGAGGGGACTGCTGCCCGCAGGTAGGCGTAGACGGTCTCGCGGCTGATGCCGTATTCGCGGGCCAGGGAGGCCCTGGACTCGCCCGCCCGTGCGCGGGCGACCATCGCGGCCGCCGATGCCTCGGTGAGCTTCGCCTGCCGGCCCTTGTAGACGCCGCGGGCCTTGGCCTTGGCGATGCCCTCGGCCTGGCGCTCCCGGATGAGTGCCCGCTCGAACTCGGCCACGGACCCCATGATGCCGAGCATGAGCTTCGCGATGGGGGAGTCGTCCCCAGTGAACGCCAGGCCCTCCTTGACGAATTCGACCCTGACGCCCTTGGCGGTGAGCTGGCCGACGAGGCGGAGCAGGTCGTCGAGGTCGCGGGCGAGCCGGTCCATGGAGTGCACGAGCACCGTGTCGCCCTCGCGCACGAAGCCGAGCATCTCCGACAGCCCGGGCCGGTCCAGGCTCGACCCGGACGCGTGGTCGGTGAAGGTCTTCTCCGCAGGGATGCCGTCGAGCTGCCGCACGGTCGACTGAAGGGCCGAGCTCACCCGCACATACCCCACACGCAATGCGTCCACCTTCTTCCCGGATGAGTCTGTCAGGAAAGACTCTAGACCCCGAAGGATCGGTGTCAGATAAAACGCCACGCCGACTCGAATCTGACACGATCCGGCCCGCGTGCCTGACGTGGTGCGGGGGTGCACCCCAACAACATACCTCGTCGTCAGTTCTCGATTGACCACACGGGACAGTTTTGAAGGGCGCTTGTGCTCGACGTGCGAGATCAAGTGCTCGGACTCGGACAAGCGCACGATCGGCCGTCGGTTACTTGGAGGGCTTCCTCATCCTGATGAGGCGCCTGATCGTTGTGATGGGCTCACGAAGGACTTGGCGGCGGATTCTTCGGCCGTCTTCGCGACGGAGGAGTTGCTGGTAGCTTTCGGACTGCGCTCTGCGCGAGTAGTTCGAAAGAGCGGTTCGTGCGGCGTTCCAATCGCTCTCTGCGCGGACGAAGCGCGCCCTGTTTTCGGGAGTGCCGCCTACGGCGAGCAGGTTGGCGAAGTGCTCTACTGATGAATATGCCGCTTCCACCTGCTCCAAGAGGGTGAAGCCCTCGGGTTCCTTGAGCACAGAGCGCCAGTGGTCGATCGGGTATCGGCTCCGAGCCTCGTAGATGTCTCTCGTTCGGGTCTCACGCCGCCACATCAATAGCTCGATGTCCTTCATCGCTATCTTCCATGACTCCCAAATCTCGTCACGTCGCTGCCGTGTAGCGCGTATTCGATCCGGAATCCAGAACATCACCGTGGTTAAGACGCCGGAGCCGAATCCGACAAGGGCATTTGGCCAGTCGATCACGTCGACAGTATCCCCCAGCGGGAGCGGATTCCGACCGGACTGAGTGTTCGTCGACGTGCAGGCGGATGTCATTGAGACTCCCGGATCAGTCCCCTTCAAGCGGGGTGCTGACCAATTTCTGATCGGGCTGCTCTTCCAACGGTTCCGGGTGTTCGGGTTGGATCCCGTCTCCCGTGACGCGCGCGAGTTCGTGCTCTATGAGGATCCGGGCCATATGGCGCAGGACTGGGGCGGCTTCCCTGCAGGTGTTGGTGTCGCTGACATAGTCAGCAACCCGCAGCTCCTGCCCGGGGTTGATGTGCAATGCGGCGTTCCTGGCCAGATGAATCGTCGCTGTGTAGACCTTTTCGAAAGATTTGCCGAGGTAGGGCCGGAATGGCTCGAGTTCCCATGGAGTCTTGTATGGCAGATCCGTCTCGGCACGGGGAATGTGGAAGGTCGTGAGTAGGCCGTTCTTCTCGGGTTTGTAGTTCGTCTCACCTGTGTCTCGGGCTCGCCGGGTGGCGAAGCTCCGAATCCCCTCAATCAGTTTGTGGAACGCGACAGCTTGGTACAGGGGCGAATTCGAGGTTAGGCCTTCACGGTAGGCGGAGAAGTACTTTTCCATGTCCGGATGGCTCAGCATCGGCTGTCCGGACGGCAGTGACTTTACCTGTCCCGGGAGAGTCACGATGGTCTGAACGGCACCAGAGGATTCCTCGGAAAGGACCACCGCCACGGCATCAACCGCCGTGTCGGTGGTGAAGGCTAGCCAGCTGAGCATCGGCAGCACAATGTCGGATGCGCCTATTTCTGCATCGCGGAAGTTGTCTGCCATGATCCTGAGCTCGGCTCGTGCCAGTCGTCCATGCCGGTTCGGAACAAGCATGACTTCCGCCGTCGGTTCCCCATCGCGGCCTCGCTCGAGAAGAGCTTGTGCGCCGGCTATGCGCGAATCGCCTGACTTCAGGAGCTCAGAGATGCTCACGTGTGGCATCAAGACGTTGTGGGCGCCCGGCACTCCCAAGACGAAGACAACCCGATAGATGCCGGGATTGCCTTCACTCGACGGACGAGGGAAAGGGGCTGGCTCCATTACCGGAACCACAGCTACTCGGACAGTTTCGGTCACACGGGGTAGGGGCAGCTCGGTTGACAGCGGTCCGGGCGCTGAAGTCCGACGGCCTTTTGACGACGACTTCCTGCGGCCTCGGTTCTTAGACACAACGCAGCCTACAGTCTCCAGTGAGTGGGTCTGCCCTTGCCGCGCCCTGTCTATTCGTTGGCGCCAGAAGCTGCCAGCAGCCGTGGTGCGTCGCCCGTGAGCCCCATCGGATGCCTCCGGCCTTGGTGGAGGACAATTGTGGACTTCCGAACAGAGTGTCGGAGGCAGGATCTACCATTGAGAAGAACATATGTATTGGGTATCTGCTTAGCTGAAGTCGCGACGGGTTTCGCTTTGACGCCGGTCCTGCCCGTCGTCCACGGCGTGGAGGCAGTGCCCGCTCAATGCTCGATTCGTCCGATCCGCAGCTGCTGCGGCTGCTCGGGCGCGCAGCACGAGCAGTCCGCCTCGCTCGAGGCGGCCGACTCTGCCTCAGGCTGCTGGGCTGGCTGCGTCTCGTCGGCTTCCATCGGGAGGATGCCCGCGGGCGTGCAGCAGGCGTCGCCGCGGGCGGCCTCGATGCCTTCCTTCACCGCGACGCCTGCGATCACCAGGGCGGCAACGGGGTCGGCCCAGGACCAGCCGAACAGGGCGTTGACCGCGAGGCCGACGAGGACGACGGCGGAGAGGTAGGTGCACAGGAGCGTCTGCTTCGAATCTGCGACCGCGCTTCGGGAGCCCAGCTCGCGCCCGGCGCGCCGCTGGCCGTAGGACAGTAGCGGCATCACGACCAGGCTCACCGCCGTCAGCACCATCCCGGCCGGGGATTCGACCGGCTCCTCGGCGCCGAGGAGCTTCAGCCCCGAGGTGATGACGAGGTAGGCGGCCAGGACGAAGAACAGGCCCGAGACAATGCGCAGCGCGGCCTTCTCGCGGCGCTCGTGGTCGCCGCCGGCGAACTGCCAGAAGATCGCGGCCGCGGAGACCACCTCGACGACGGAGTCGAGCCCGAAGCCGACCAGCGCCACCGACCCCGAGAGGACCCCGGCAACGATTGCCACAGCCGCCTCGAGGGTGTTGTAGGCGATGACCGCCGTGGAGAACCGGCGGATCCTGCGCGACAGGACGAGGCGTCGGTCCACGGTTACCGCGCTCACTGCGGGCACTCCGGCACCGAGCACGAGCACACCGGCTCGACCGTGAGGATCACGCTCAGCAGGTCGCCTAGAGCGTGGGCGAGCTTGGCGTCCGAGAGCTCGTAGCGGACCCGCCGTCCGTCCGGCTCGGCGACCACGAGCCCGCAGTCCCGCAGACAGGCGAGGTGGTTCGAGAGCACCTGCCTGCTCACCCCGATCGCCTCGGCCAGCTCCCCGGGGAAGGCGGGCCCGTCCTTGAGGCGCATCAGGATCGATGCACGCGTCGGGTCCGCCAGCGCCTTGCCGAACCGGGCCAGCACGTCGTTCGCAGCCAAGGTCTCCACACCGACAACTGTACAGGAATTCGTGTAATGATCTGTCGGGCATCCGAGGGAAGGCATCCGACCATGGTTCGGGTTCTACCTGTTGTCAGGGTCTGGGGTCAGCCTGATGTCGCCGCGGGAGTCGGTGTCCCGGGGGATGACGAGGTCCTTCAGGGGCGCGGGGTCGGTGTTCGTGGCCTGTTGGAGGAGGCGGTAGAACAGCAGCCCGCGGCTGGTGGAGGTGCGACGGTTGAAGCGGAACGTGAACTCGTCGAGGTAGTAGGCCAGCTGCTCGCGTGAGATGCCCTGGTGCAGTGTGCCGTCGATCCAGCGCTTGAGCTGGGAGGCGGCCATGTGCACGGCCGGCATGTTCACGTGTGCCGGGATGTCCGAGCCGAGCTGGGTGAAGTACTCGTGCTGGTAGCCGAGGTCGGCGAAGCGCCGCAGCTGCCTCGCCCCGTCGGTGCGGATCGTGGATCCGGGGGCGACGACGCGCTGTCCGAACTTCACCAGCGCGAGCCTGCGATCGGTAGGCCCTGGCTCGAGGCGGATGCGTCCGATCCGGTTGTGGCCCAGGTGCTCGGCGGCGATCAGGACCGAGATCTTGTCGGACCCGAGGCCTGGCATGTCCCGGTGGACGCCGCCGATGAAGCTCTCGTCGACCTCGACCAGCCCGGAGAGCAGTTCCCGCTCGGGGCGGACCATGGCGCGGCGGAGCTTGTGCATCCACGCCCACGCCGTCTCATACGAGTTCAGCCCCAGAACGCGCTGCAGGCCGAGGGCGGACACGCCGTTCTTCTGGGAGGTCACGAACCACACCGCCGCGAACCACGTCCTCAGCGGCGTGCGCGTGCGGTCGAAGATCGTCCCGGCCGTCACCGACGTCCGGCGAGAGCACGCCTTGCACATCCACAGCCCCGCGCCGGTGCGCCAGTACTCGCGCCCGCCGCAGTTCGGGTAGACGAAGCCCTCCGGCCAGCGCAGCCCCGCAAGATACTCGAGACAGGCCTCATCGGTGGCGAACCATTCCTGGAACTGCCCGAAAGTCCTCGGGTAGTCCACACCGGCACGAGGCATCTGCGGCGACAAATCGGCCATACCTCAGCCTACTTCAGCTAAGCAGATACCCAATACATATGTTCGAGGTGAGTGAATCTATATCATACAAAGATTTGAACGAGAGGTTGCTGGGCCTTCGTGCTGAATCCGCTGCGCGTCGACGCGGAGCCGCTGCCCCTGCCGGTCGCCCCCCAGTCCGTGCCGGCCGGGTTCCCGAGCCCGGCCCAGGACTACTATGACGGGCCGATCGACCTCACCGAGCAGCTGGTGAAGGACAAGGCCGCCACTTTCATCGTCCGCGTCGCGGGGGACTCGATGGAACAGGCCGGGATCAGCGACGGCGACGAGCTCCTCGTCGACCGCTCCCTCGAGCCCCGGCACGGCGACGTCGTCGTGGCGGTGCTCGACGGCGAGCTCACGGTCAAACGTCTTTGGCTCACCGCCCGCGGTGTCGTCCTGCACGCCGAGAACCCCAAGTACCCGGACATCGTCGTCCCCGAGCCTTCCGAATGGGCCGTTTGGGGGGTGGCGACTTACTGCATACATCACCTTTACCGGGGCGGCGTCGTGCTGGCTGAGCCGATGCACGAGCTCGTGGCGCACGTGGACGTGAACAGCGCCTACGCGTCCTTCGAGCGGGTCTTCGACCCCTCGCTCGAGGGCGTTCCAGTCTGCGTCCTGTCGAACAACGACGGCTGCGTGGTCACCGCATCCAAGGAAGCCAAGGCGCTCGGCGTCGAGGTGGGGGAGCCATGGTTCAAGCTCGCCCCGCTCGCGCCCCGTACCGGACTGATCCCGAAGAGCAGCAACTACGAGCTGTATGGGGATCTGAGCCGGCGGGTGATGGAAGTCCTGGCCCGCTTCGGGCCCTGGCTTGAGACGTACTCGATCGACGAGGCGTTCCTCGGCCTCGGGCCCCGCGCGGCCGCCGGCGACTTGGCGGCCCTCGGCCGCGAGATCCGGACCACGCTCCGCCGGCTCGTCGGGGTGCCAGTGTGCGTCGGGATCGCGAGGACCAAGACATTGGCCAAGCTGAGCAATCGCTGTGCGAAGAAGCTCCCGGTCTTCGACGGGGTCTGCGTGTGGGAGTCCACCCGCCCCGAGTGGCGGGCGAGCCTCATGGCCCAGCTGCCGGTCTCGGACGTCTGGGGCATCGCCGGGCGGCTGGAGAAGCGCCTCGCCGCCCTCGCGATCTTCTCGATCGCCGATCTAGCGGCCGCGGATCCCGTGATGATCCGGGACCGGTTCAACGTCGTGGTCATGCGCACCGTCCTGGAGCTGAAGGGGACCCCGTGCATCCCGTTCGAGGAGGTGCGCGAGGGCAAGGAGCAGCTGATCTTCTCCCGCTCGTTCTCCTCTCCCGTGACCACGCGGGCGGAGATGCGCCAGGTCCTCTCCGTCTACGCCCAGCAGGGCGCCGCGTGCCTAGAACACCACCACCAGGCCGCGAAGATCCTCACCGCCTTCGCCGGGACGTCGCACTACGCCGAGGAGCGGTCCTTCCCCACCGTGTTCGTGCCCCTCCAGGCGCCCACGACGGATCCGGTCGTGCTCGCCAAGGCCGCGCAGCGGCTCCTGCCGTGCCTCGAGGAAGGCACCCGGTACGCGAGGGCTGGGATCATGCTCACCGACCTGCGCCCCGCCACCGGGCAGCAGGCCCTGGAGCCTTTCCGCTACCGGCACGAGGAACAGGGCATCGCCACCCTCATCGACCAGATCCAGAAGAGGATTGGCAAGGACATGCTCGGCCTCGGCCACGGAGGCCTGCGCCCCGGGCCGCAGTGGCGGATGAGGCGCGACATGCTCTCGCCCCGGGCCACCACCCACTGGGACGAACTCGCCACCGTCAAAGCCAGCTGAGCCGCGCCCTCTTGCGTCCGGTCCCGAAACTCAACTTGCATGCCGTGCGGGAAGCTGTGACCTAGCCAGGTTGAACCCGGCGACGAACTCAGCGCGCGTGTTGCCGAGGGGGAACGCGATGGGACCGTCCTGCAGCAGGGGGAGGCCCGCCTCGAGGAGCGGTCGGGCAAGCACCCCGTAGAGATCCTTCTTCACCACGACAATGCCCGTGGGATCCAGTGCCGCTGCGCGCGCGACACATCCTGGGACGGCTTCGAGATGGATTTGCCGGCGTTCGGCGCGGCTGAGGTTATTGACGGGGTACGGGGCGAGATCGATGAGGAGGAAGCCGTCATCGCAAAGGCGTTCCAGCCAGGGGTGCTTCCCGGTCCGCTGGAGATCCAGCTTCGAGGTTCCGTACATCGCATGGACTACGCCGCGGAACAGATTGTCGGCACGGCCCAGCCGCGGTGCATAGAAGAACCTGCGGCTAGATTCGTCCCCTCCATTGGCCGGGGCGCTCTCTGCGATCATCAGCAGCCTGACGCGCTCGGGCTTCCACTGGATACGGAGCTGAGCGTACCAAGGCTCTTCGTCCGTCACAGGCTCACTGTATTGCCCACTGGACGGATGCGGATCAGGCCTCATGGAGCGACTTTTGCGGGGGCTGAAGAGCTCGATGGGTCGCTCATCTCGGACCGCGAACGAGTTGCTTGGACGGTATCTGGGCAAGCCAGCCCTGACTGTAAGGTCGAGGACAGGCAGCTCGAAAACAGGATTCTGAGAGCGGGGGGACATGTGGATCACGGGTGAAGTTGACCTTCCCTTGGAGGTCATCGACGCGCACGCAGAGGGACGCCTCGTCCTCTTCGTGGGTGCTGGTGCATCCATGAACGAGCCGTCCGGCCTGCCGAGCTTCGAGGGACTCGCAAGGAAATTGGCTGACATGGCCGGTGTCCCATTCGCGCCTTCTCCGGGGATCGACACCTTCCTGGGAGAGCTGTCGCGCAAGCTCGATGTGCATTCCCGGGTGCACGAGCTGGTCGGCCGGCCTGATTCGCGGCCCAACGAGACCCATCGGGCCTTGGTTGAGCTGGCGCTGGCCTCCCACAAACAGAGGATCGTTACGACCAATTTCGATGGCCATTTGACCGCCGAGGCAGCGGCCGCGACCGCAAAAGGCGGATCTCGGTCCTGGGACATCTATTGCGGGCCGGCCCTTCCCCTTGGGGACGATTTCACCGGACTCGTCTATCTGCACGGATCGATCTCACGCGGCCCTAAGAGCCTCGTGATCACAGACCGCGACTTCGGAAAGTCCTATCTGACAGACGCTTGGGCAACGCGCTTCCTTCAGCGGATGTTCGACGAATTCGTGGTCCTTTTCGTCGGGTACAGCCACACCGATCCTGTCATGGGCTATTTGGCCATGGGCCTCCCCTCCCGGACGCGCAGGTACGTCCTTACCGAATGCCCGCGGCACCCGCGTTGGGATCGGTTCGGGGTCAAACCGATCGGATACCCGGACACGCAAGGACACCCCGCGCTGACCGAGGCCCTCACCGAATGGACGCTGTTGGCGCGCATGGGACGGACCGAGCACCAGTCGCGCATGGCCGAGATCGTCGAGAACGGAATTCCGCGGTCACTGATCGATCTCGACTACGTCCTCGAGCGTCTGAAGCACTCAGAGGGTGCTCGTGACCTTGTCGCCCACGCGAGAGGCAGGGAGTGGCTGGAATGGCTCGAAGGCCGCGACGTGTTCGCATCTCTGTTCCGGGAATCGGGAGCCGCGAGCGGCCCCGCCCGCGAGCTGGCCGCATGGTATTGCCTTGAGTTCGCCGAGAAGCCCGAGATGCAGCATCTCGCCCTCGGGGTCATGCAACGGCTTGGACCGGCACTGAGCCGAGAGCTCTTTGAAATGCTCCAGATGTCGGTGGCTCGCCTCGCGGGCTTGGACCAGGCTGCGGCCCGACGTTGGCAGGCCCTTCTGGCGACATCGATTCCCGGACATACGATGCCATCGAGAATCGACCGGGCGCTGGCATCCGACAACACTGATCCGGCTGGTGCCCGAACCGTCCTGCGTGCCGTGCTGGCCCCGTATCTTGTGCTCAAGAAGTCCTGGTCGTGGTCCGCCGACGACGATGGCACGCCCCAGATCCCCACCGCAGACGTCAAATGGCCGGCTGAGGAGTACCTCTTGCGCCTGTTCTGGGACCGGCTCAAAGCGACCGGAGAGGCCTACAGCGATGCGACCAGGCTCGTCGTCGAGGGGGCGCTCATCGCGGCCTACGACATGGTCCACGCCTACGACGGGGAGCGGTTCTACGACCCATTCGCATTCAGGAGGCCGGCAGTCGAAGCCCATGACCAGAACAGCGGCTTCGACGTGCTGCATTTCCTCGTGGACGCCCTGAGCGAGACGGCCCGAAACCGGGCGAACGCCAGCCTGCACGAGCGGTGGTGGGCGCTGGAATACCCGCTCTTCCGCCGGCTGTCCGTTCATGCGCTCGGCATATCGGACGATCTGGACGCCAATGCGAAGATCGGCTGGCTCATGGACCGCGACCTCTTCTTCGACGCCGTCACGAAGCACGAGACGTACATGGTCCTCAGGGCGGCCGTGCCTAATGCCTCTCCCGAGACCAAGAACGGAGTGCTCGAGCGCGTCGCCCGTGGACCCGCCGAGCGCCCTGATGCCAGCGGGGAGAGGAAGCGACGCTGGGACTATGGGCGTTTCAATATCCTGGTTTGGCTGACCGAGGCAGATCCGGAATGGGCTGAAGCCAGGACTGCGCTCTCGGCCATCCAAGCCGAGCATCAAGACTTCCGTCCTCGCGAGCATCCGGACCTCGACCATTGGATGGAAACGGGCACTTGGGGCGGCCGCCTGCCGCTGCCGGCAGACGAGTTCGTCCAGATCGCGCTGAGCCTGGGAATCGAACCGGCTCTCGACCGGCTGCTTTCCCACGATTACACCGAACGGCGCTTCGACGAACCGACATGGGACGACGCCCTCGCCGTCGTCCGAGCGGCCTGCGAAGCCACTCCCAGCGTCGGATTCCTGCTCTGGGATTCGTCGCGACTGGACGGCATCGGCGATCAAGCGTCTGACATCAGACGCGAGGTTATAACCGGGTGGGGCAGAGCGGATCTGGAAGGCCGGCTGGTCGAAGCCGTGAACCTTGCGGGGCAGCTGATCGCGGTGCCAGGCGGCGAACGGGACATTGCACGCTTCCTGCACGATCAGGCCGAACGCGAGTCGCCCTACATACCAGAGGCCTTCGAGGCAATGGGCAAGGTCGCACGTGAGCTCTGGGCGGCCAGGAAGCTCGACTTCCGAGATGACCCCACCGACGACCCCCTCGAGTGGGCATTGAACAGCTGGCCGGGAGACCTTGCGTACTTCTGGATTCGAGCCATAGCACGGCGATGGCAAGCAGACCGGGAAGGATGGCGAGGACTCGACCAGAACGAGAGCAAATCGTTCATCCAGCTACTCGAGGATCAGTGCCCCGGGAACCGGGTCGTCTGGGCTGCCGCGGCAAGTGAGCTCTACCTCCTCCACGAAGCAGACCCCGAATTCGCCGAAGCGCACTTGTTCCCGCTGTTCTCCAAACCCGAGAGCAAGCCCTTCGCTTGGCCCGCTTTCCTCTCCCGTCCAAGACTGTCCAACCGAACGCTGGAGCGCGGATTCCTCAAGATCGTCATGGACAGCTCCGACCTGCTGACCCAGACGACTCAGGCTCGGGAATCCCTTCCCGAGCAATACCTCGGCATCCTCGTCTTAATAGCCAACTTCTTCGCCATATCGCAGGACCAGCGAAAAGCACTCGTGGACCTCCCCGTCCTCTACGCGGACGACCGATCCGGGGAAAGGTTCGCTGCCGTCCTTGCACGCGCGGCCGAGCGGATGGACCCAGCTACCGGAGAACAGGTCTGGGACCTGTGGATCAAGGAATGGATGGGGCGACGCTTCAGAGGCATCCCAAGGAAGCCCCAGACCGGAGAGCTGGAAGCCATCGCCGACATCATTCCGTTCCTCGGCGAGCGGATACCAGAGGCCCTTGCCGTCTTTGCCCTCTCGCCCGTCGGTTTCACCGAGCATCTTCACTTTGCGTCGGTGCACACGGACATTCTCGGACGCTTCGCGGAGGCTTTAGCTACCCATTTCGGCGAGCGTCTCCGCCTCACGCAGGATGCAGCGCTGCTGGTCTACGAGGTGCAAGAACTGTGGCGCCGCCTTCGCCAATTCCTCAGCGTCGACCAACTCGAGCCTTTGGCTTCCGCGGCCTATGCCGCCGGTATGCCCCTCCCAACGGACGAACGAGAGGCACAGCCGAAGAGCGCTTCGTTCTAAGGCTGGGCGGGAATTCCTCGCCGTCTGGGACGCGGCACGGGGCCGCCTGGCGTTCACACTGGTGGTGGAGGCTGAGATGACCAGCGATCTCGAGTATCTGAGCATGCGAGTCCGCGACGGGCTCAACGGCACCCAAGCCGGACACGACCCCTGGTTCGGCGTCCGGCTGATGCGCTCTTATGAGGAGCGCGAGATTGGGGGAGAGGACGCCGAGCCGTCATCCCCTGGAGCAGGCGGTGATGGCGGCGGGGCGGGCTGAGGCCCTGGGCGGGGCCTTCGACCTCGCCCAGGCCAGGGCCGCCGCGACAATCCCGCATGGACCGGCCATGCAATTCGAGCCCAAATGGGATGGCGTCCGCGCGGGTCTGACGGTTGAAGACGGACGCGCGAGGATCTTCTCCCGGAACGGTGCCGAACGCGTCTTACCCGGAGCTCGAGCAGGCTGCCCTCGCCCTGATCCCTGACTCGACGGTCGTCGACGGCGAGATCGTCTCGTGGGGAGACGGGCGTCTGGACTTCGATGCGGTCGTGCGCCGGATCGGCGCGGGCCCTGCCCTCGCCAGGCGGCTCGCGGCCGAGCGGCCGGCGAGCTTCGTCGCGTTCGACGTCCTCGCGGTCCTCGGCCGCGATGTGCGCCCGCTGAAGCTGGTGGACCGGCGCCGGCTTCTAGAGGAGCTCGCCTCCGTGTTCGTCCCGCCGATGCAGCTCTCGCCCGCGACCCTCGACCGAGAGGTCGCCCTGGCGTGGTGGGACGAGCTTGCCGGGACGGGTATCGAAGGCGTGGTCTCGAATTCCCTGTTGAATGGGCGTGTTGATGCCGTTCGAGAGGGAGACTTTCTGTGACGGGATGGCGTGTGTACTGGGTGCCGGCAAGCAGGTCCGTCGAGTCGCTACGGCTGCCGGATCTGCGCGATTGGGACGAACTCGAGGAGTACGAGGCGCGGTCCGGCGTCCGTCCCGGAACTCCGATCATGCTTTCTCCGAACTGGCAGGTCGACGGACGCCTTGCCCGTTTCCTCGTGCGTTCGTCTTTTGGCCGGCTTGAGCAGGAGACCAAGCGGAACTACACGACCGACTACTGCGTCTTCTTCGACTTCCTGTGGAACCGCGGCAAGGACTGGGACGAAGCATCCTCAGACGACCTGTGGGATTTCGAGGACTGGCGCACGAGATCGGTGAGCAACCCGCAAAGGGTCGGAGGCGCCCGCTGGAACCGCGGCCTGGCCGCTCTGGGCCGGTTGTACTCGTGGGCGGTCAGGGAGGGGCACATCCCGGTGAGCCCGATCGAGACGCGTGAGGCGGTGGGGCGGCGCGGAGGAGTCGTGCAGGTGCCAGCGGCGCGGGCCAAGGATGCGAAGTCGGCTGATGTGCATTGGCTGACGCCGAGGATGTTCCGGCGTTGGGTGGATGTCGGCCTGCGCGGATTCACCGCGGACGGTCCTCCGGACGCGGGATGGGTCGGGCGGCTGGAGGACAGGAATTCGGCGTTCGCGGACCTGCTGTTCACGTCGGGCCTGCGGCTGACCGAGGCGGCCTCGCTGCTGACTCTGGAGGTCCCGCGCCGGAGGGCCGATGCCCGCCGTTACCACGCGGGCCGGCTGGCCCCGGCGGTGACGAAGTCCAAGCGCGCCCGCACGTTCTATGCCGCCACGCAGGTGGTGGGTGAGATCGAGGCGTATTGCGAATCGGGCCGGGCCGCGGTGGTCCGCCGAGCCCAACGGTGGGGCAGGTATGACGAGCTCCCACAGATGCGCCTGGTGACATCGGTCTCGGGGCACCGGACGAAGGTCCTCCGCTGGCGTGACCGGGACGGAACGGCCGGGGAGACGGCTCTGGCCCGGGCGGGCGTACAGGAGCGAGCAATGCTCTTCACGGAGGGGCCCGAGGGTCCGGAACCGCTGTGGCTGTGGCTCAGCGAGTCCGGGCTGCCGTTCCGTCCGGCGTCGTGGGAGGGGGTTTTCCGGTCCGCGACCGCACGGTGCGCGAAGGTCCTGGCGGGGTCGGGGGGCGATGCCCCATTCTGCACACCGCATATGTGCCGGCATTCCTTCGCGCTCTTCATGCTGGTCGCCCTGCACCATGTCATGGACGTGCGCTTGGGCCTGAATCCGCAGGAGCGCCGCGACTTCCGCCTCCTCTACGGTGATCCCTGGCGGATGGTCCAGGACCTGCTCGGCCACGCGGACGTCGAGACCACCCGCAGCATCTACCTGGCGCCGGTGTCCGACCTCCAGCTGGACTCGCTGATCTCCTCATCGCCGGCGAAACCGGAAGACCCAGGCGGGGCCGAGGACGTCTCCTGGATCCTCTCCCGGCTCGCGACGGAGACGGGCAGGATCCAGGACCTGAGCGAAGACGTGCCGGTCCTGTGAGTGGGCGGGGGCGACGGGCCACCCTGCCGCAGGAGCCTCATCGCCGTCCAGTCCCACGCCGGCACGATGGGCTGGAGGTCGTGCACCGGGACAGGAAGGGGCGGGAGCGCACTTTCGACTTCGGCCGGGTGCAGGTGTGCGGCGAGCTGCAGCGCGTCTTCGCGCGGTGGTTCGCCGAGAAGTGCGCTCCGGGCGGCGGGTGGGACTCGCTCAAGTCGAGCGAGGCGATGTGGTTCCATCTTCGCGCGTTCGCGCGGTTCTGCGCCGAACAGGACACGCCGCCCCAGGCGCTGTCCGACATCACGCCCGCGCTCTGGAACCGGTGGCGGCTGCGGCGCCCGGAAGGGCTCCACGGCTATGCCCAGGTGACCTCTCTGGGCAGCTTCCTCAGGGGACACGAGGAGCTTGGCGAGGAGACGAGGTCTGCGATGGCCAAGAGGCTTCCCGCGGCCAGGGCCGAAGAGCGGGCACTGGCCCCGGAGGAGTTCGAGGAGCTGCGCGCGACGGCCCGGAAGATGTTCCGCGCCGCCCACCTGAGGATCAGGGCGAACACCGAGCATCTGCGGCAGTGGCGGGAGGAGGCCTTCGAGCCGGGATCCCAGGATTGGACCATCGGCGAGGCCCTGGACTCGCTGGCCCGCACCGGCTTCATCCCCCATACGGTGATGAAGAAGGGCACGAGGTACTACTTCGCCCGGTTCGTCGCCGCCCTCGGGGGAGCCGCCCCGCAGCACACGTGGATGCGGCTCTTCCTGACCCGTGCGGAGGCCTATGCGCTGGCGGTGCTGCTGGTGATGGAGTTCGGCCTCAACGCCACCGTGGTGTCGGAGCTGCGGACCCCGCGGGCCTTGGCGGGCGCCGGAGCCGACGGGTTCCCGATCTACCGGATGGAGCTGGAGAAGCCGCGGCGAGGGGCTGGGCGCCGCTTCGAGACCCGGAACTTCCCGGACACCGGTGATGCCGACACCCCGGGCCGGCTGATCACGAACGCGCTGGAGGCGACGTCCCCTGCGCGGGCTGTCGTCACTGCCGCGGACGGCGCCCTGGACTTCCTGCTCGTGTGGCGGAACGTCCTGCCGGGGCCTCGGAACCTGTCTCCTGTGCCACCCTTCGGTATCGGCCTCACCAAGAACGCGTCCGACTCCTGGCTTGCGGCAACCGGCCTGACCGGGGCGCCCCTGCGCAGGCTGCGGAAGACGGTGAACGCCCTGCACCGCAGGGAGCCGGGCCAGAACAGCCAGGACACCCACGATTCGGTCTATGTCCTGCGCGAGCCGCAGGTGCAGCAGGCCTCCGTGCCGGTCATCGCCGAGGGAGCCGAAGGAGCTTTGGCACATGCCCGGCACACCGTGCTGCGCGCGCAGCTGGCCGATTCCGCCGCCGTCCCGGGTTCCCAGGAGACTCCCACGGCGGAGTGCACCGACTACGGGAACAGCCCGTTCACCGCTCAGGGGACGGGATGCCGGGCGTCGTTCCTGATGTGCACCGCCTGCCCCAACGCCCGGATACACCCGAAGCACCATGCGCGCCTGGCACACCTGCACCGCTGCCTGGCCGGCCTCCGTTCGGTCCTGGGAGAGGAGACGTGGGCGGCGGACTGGGGCAATCCGTTCATACGCCTTGAGGACCTCAGGCGCCGGATCGGGGCCGAGGCATGGGCGACAGCGTTGGCCGCCGTGACCTCCGCGGATCGGGAAACCATCGCCAGCCTCCTCGAAGGGAGATACGACCTGTGACCCTCGCAATCGAAGCGACCGACGCACGCCCGGCGCCGCACGCCGACGCCATCCTGCCCCGCCTGGTCGCCAAGGGATTCACCGGCCCGATCCCCGCCTACACAGACCCCACGTGGAGCCTGGAAGCACTGGATCACGGCCCGGGCGTACCGCGCGGCAGGATCCACTGGAGACTGTACCGGAGGCCCTCCGGGAGGAGCTGCGCCACCTGGGCTGGCTGCTGATCAACACCCCGCTCCCGGCCTCCTTCCTGATCGGAAAACCCAGCAGGTGGCGGACCACGGTCTCTCCCGGCCAGGTGTATGCGACCGTCGCCCATTGGAGGGCGTTCTGCCAATGGTGGGACGAGAGAGGCCGGTCCTCGCTGGGCGAATGCACGCCGGAAGACCTGCGGGCCTATGCCCTCCACCTCGGAAGCGACCGGGGAGTTCCGCGCGCCGGGGTCCAGAAGGCCCTCGCGGCCCTGACACGGATGTGGGCCCTGGACTCCTCAAACCCCTTCCCGACCGGCTTCTGCGAGCCCCCATGGCTGAGCGAGGGCGCCGACGACTACCTCCCGGCAGGGTCCCCCGCGGGCGAGAACACCACAGAGCCGATCACCCCCGAAACCATGGGCCCACTGCTGATCTGGGCCCTGCGCGTGGTCGACGACTTCGCAGACGACATACTCGCCGCGGTCAAGCGCAAGGACGAGATCCTCGCCAAGGTCAACCAGACCATCCCAACCCCGGAAGGCCTGGCCGCGCTCAAGGACTACCTCGGACGCCTCATCGCCGCCGGAGCCCCGCTTCCGAGCATGGCGGAAGAGAGCCGGACCCGACTGGCAGCAACGTACATTGCCTACCTCACAGGGGCATCGGTCAGCCAGGTCTACTCGCAGGTGGGCATGGGCCCATGGCGCGAGCATCTCCTGGCGGCGAACGGCCCGGCTCCCATTCTCACAGGGCTTTCCGGCACGGTCGACGGCGTCCCGTGGAAGGAGCACATCGACTACTCGGAAGTGCGCGCACTCAAGACCCACCTGGCAACCGCGGCCTAGATCGTGGTCTCCTACCTGACGGGAATGAGGCCCCGCGAGATCCAGGGGCTCGAGCGGGGATGCTGCCCGGACCCCGAATCCGGGCGCCATCTGATCTACGGGCGCGTGTTCAAGACCGCCGTCGACGAGGACGGCAACCACGTCCCGCAGGGCATCGTGCGCGACGTCCCGTGGGTCGCGATCGAACCGGTAGTCCGCGCCATCCGCATTGTCGAGAGGATGGTTCCAGACGGGTACCTCTTCGGCGGGGTCGCCGCATCCACCATGAACCCCAGGATCGAGAAGTTCATCGCCTGGGCGTCAGGTCTCGCCAAGAAGCTTGACCGCCCGCATGAGGTGATCCCTGCCGACGGGTACGGCTCGGTCGGAGTCTCCCGGTTCCGCCGGACGCTGGCCTGGCACATCGCCCGACGCCCCGGCGGGCTCGTCGCCCTCGCCGTCCAGTACGGCCACATGCGCACCGCCATGAGCGCCGGCTACGCGTCCCGGAGCCGGAACGGGATCCACGACCTCCTCGACGTCGAAACGGCACTTGCCGTCGCCGACACCCTCGCTTCGCTCAACGAAGGCCTGGCGAACGGCGTGGGCATCTCGGGCCCGGCAGCCCGCAGGGCCATCCACGCCGCACAGCATGCCCCAGAATTCGCCGGCACGATCATCAACCCCAGGCAGGCTCGAGCGCTCCTGCAGAACCCGTCGCTGACCGTCTACGAGAATCCCACGGCCATGCTCATGTGCGTCTACAGACCGGACCGGGCCCTATGCCACCGCGTCACCGAACGCGATTCCCCTCGCCTCGACCGCTGCGTCCCAGCCTGCGCCAACATCGCACGCACCGACGGCCACGCACAGCTCCTGCGGCAGGAGGCAGAGTCCCTGGAGGCACAGGCAGCGCATTCCCCGGAGCCTCTCGGGCACCGGCTGAAGGCCCGGGCACAGCGGCTCCGCGAGGAAGCAGACCAGCATGACCGATCCCGTATTCCCCTCGAGGAGACCGAATGAGCCCCGCGCACGACGAACGAGCCCGCATCAGCGCAGCCATGGAGCGAATCCTCGAGGGAACACCGCAGAACTCCAATGGCGCCATGACCGTCGTAGCCCTCGCCGCAGAAGCGGGAGTACCCAGAAACGCGCTCACCCAACGGCATCTGGACCTGAAGAACCTCTTCTACGAGAAGCTGCGGGCACGCGGAGAGATGCCCGACAGCGAACGGCGCCTCCGACGCGAGACGGCGCGGCTGAAGCGTCTGCGGGAAGATGACAGAGAGCTGATCCGGCAGCTGAAGTCCGACAACGAAGCCCTCGTTCGGGCACTGCACGTCGCCCAGCTCCAGAACGAACAGCTCCGACGGCAACTTGCGGAGTCCAAAGGCAAGGTTTCGAATCATCGGGGAGTGTCCGAATAACGGTGGGAACGGCATGGCGTTCATCTAGTTGATTCGGCCTTCGAAGGCTATAGCGAAGGCGTTCAGTGCCGGCTTCCAGCGTGTGGCCCAGCGTGCCCTGCCGCGCCCGGTGGGGTCAAGGGAGCGGGTGACGAGGTACAGGCACTTCAGCGCGGCCGCGTCGTTGGGGAAGTGCCCGCGGGCCCTCACCGCACGCCGGTAGCGGGCGTTGAGGGACTCGATCGCGTTGGTCGAGCAGACCACACGGCGGATCTCCACGTCCCAGTCCAGGAACGGGGCGAACTCGGCCCACGCGTTGCGCCAGAGCCTGCTGATCGCCGGGTACTGAGCGCCCCACTTCGCGTCGAACTCCTCGAACCGCTCCCGGGCCGCGGCCTCGGTCGGGGCCGTGTAGACAGGCTTGAGGTCCTTGCCCATCTCCTCCCAGTAGTGCCGGGAGGCGAACCGGAAGGTGTTGCGGATCAGGTGGATGACGCAGGCCTGCACCGTGGCGAGCTCCCAGACCGCGGTGATCGCATCCGGCAGGCCCTTGAGCCCGTCGCAGACGGCGATGCACACGTCCTCGACCCCGCGGTTCTTGATCTCGGTCAGGACCCCGAGCCAGAACTTCGCGCCCTCCCCGCCGTCCCCGGCCCAGATCCCCAGGATGTCCCGTTCCCCGTTCACCGTCACGCCCAGGACCACATAGAACGGCTTGTTGCGCACCTGCCCGTCCCGGACCTTCACATGGATCGCGTCGATGAAGAGCACCGGGTAGACCCGGTCCAGCGGCCGGTTGGCCCATTCCGCCAGCTCCTCAGAGACCTTCTCGGTGATCCGGCTGACGGTGTCCTTCGAGACGCTGGCCCCGTAGACCTCCTCGAAGTGCGCCGCGATCTCACCGGTCGTCAGGCCCCGCGCGGACAGGGACAGGACGACCTCGTCGATCCCGTCCAGACGCCGTTTGCGCTTCTTGACGATCTGCGGCTCGAACGTGCCCTCCCGGTCCCGCGGGACCTCGATCTCAACCGGCCCGATCTCCGTCAGCACGGTCTTGGACCGCGTGCCGTTCCGGACATTGAGCCCCTCCGCGGGCCCGTGCCTCTCGTGCCCGAGGTGCTCGGTCATCTCCGCTTCGAGCGCGGTCTCCAGCACGGTCTTGGTCAGCCCGGCCAGCAACCCGCCCGGGCCTACCAGCCCCACGCCCTGTTCCCTTGCCTGTGCCAGCAGCCGCTCCGCTAACTGCCTCTGATCGATGATCTCCCCAGTCACGGGATCGATCATCTCGGCGGTGTCGGTCATAGCCCTTCCTTTCGGTCAGGCCACGCCGTTCCCACCGTTAATCAGACAGTCCCGGCACTCGCCGGTCATGTTCACCGTGCTCATCGGCACCGTGGTCTCCGCCATCGCCTGCGTCTTCCAGATCGCCCAGGGCAGCCCGGACGTCGTCTTCAGCATCGTCATCACGGTCTGGCTGCTGCTCACGGTCCTGTTCGCGAACTTCTCCGAGGCCCTCGCCGAGGGCCGCGGCAAGGCCCAGGCGGACAGCCTCCGATCCGGCCGCCAGGGTCTCGTAGCCCGCCGGCTCAACGGTCCCCTCGAGGAGAGCGTCCCCGCCCCGGATCTCCGGAAGGGCGATCTCGTGGTCTGCGAGGCCGGAGACGTCATCCCGTCCGACGGCGAGATCGTGGATGGCCTCGCGATGGTCGACGAATCGGCGATCACGGGCGAGTCCGCTCCTGTGGTTCGGGAATCGGGTGGCGACCGCTCGGCCGTGACCGGTGGGACGAAGGTCATCTCCGACCGCATCGTCGTGCGCATCACCGCCGACCCGGGGCAGACTTTCATCGACCGGATGATCGCCCTCGTCGAGGGCGCGGAGCGGCAGAAGACCCCGAACGAGATCGCCCTGCACGTCCTGCTCGTCGCGCTGACGATCGTGTTCCTCGCCGTCACCGTGGTGCTCGTGCCGTTCGCGAACCTCGCCGGCGCGGTCCCGTCCCCGGTCGTGCTCGTGGCCCTTCTCGTGTGCCTCATCCCCACGACGATCGGCGCACTCGTCCCGGCCATCGGCATCGCCGGCATGGACCGGCTCGTCCGGCACAACGTGCTCGCCACGAGCGGCCGCGCGGTCGAGACGGCCGGGGACATCACCACTCTCCTGCTCGACAAGACCGGCACCATCACGTTCGGCAACCGCCGCGCGGTGGACTTCCTCCCCGCGCCCGGCGTGCCCGGGGGCGAGTTCGTCGAGGCCGCGCGGCTGTCCTCGCTCGCGGACGAGACCCCGGAGGGCCGCTCGATCGTGGACCTCGCCGCCGAGCGCGGGGCCATCGGCCCGAGCCTGGACGAGCTCACCCGCCAGCGCGGCGGCCGGGTCACAGCGGTCGAGTTCACGGCCATGACGCGGATGAGCGGGCTCGACGACGACCACCACCGTTATCGCAAGGGCGCCGCGTCCGCCGTCGCCCGCTGGGTGCGCGAGCTGGGAGGGGACGTCCCCGCGGAAGTGAACGAGGCAGTGGACGCGATCGCGAGCGACGGCGGCACCCCGCTCGTGGTGGCGACGGACGAGGGCGGCAGGCCCCGCGTGCTGGGCACCGTCCACCTCGCCGACGTGGTCAAGCCGGGCATCGCCGACCGCTTCGCCGCCCTGCGCCGCATGGGCATCCGAACAGTCATGATCACGGGCGACAACAAGCTCACCGCGGCCGCAATCGCGAAGGAAGCCGGCGTCGACGATTACCTCGCCGAGGCCACCCCGGAGGACAAGCTGACCCGTATCCGGGCCGAGCAGAAGGCAGGGCAGCTCGTCGCGATGACCGGCGACGGCACGAACGACGCCCCGGCCCTCGCAGCAGCCGATGTCGGCGTCGCGATGAACTCGGGAACCCAGGCGGCAAAGGAGGCCGCCAACATGGTCGACCTCGACTCCGATCCGACCAAGCTCATCGACGTCGTCGCGATCGGCAAGCAGCTGCTCATCACGCGCGGGTCGCTCACCACGTTCTCTGTGGCGAACGACATCGCAAAGTACTTCGCGATCATCCCTGCCCTGTTCGTGGCCGTGTTCCCCGGCCTGGGCCTGCTGAATGTCATGGGCCTGGCGAGCCCGAAGAGTGCGGTGCTCGCCGCCGTGGTCTTCAACGCGGTCATCATCGTCCTGCTCGTCCCGCTCGCCCTGCGCGGCGTGCGCTACCGGCCCGTGTCCGCCCAGCAGGCCCTGCGGCGCAACCTGCTGGTCTACGGGCTCGGTGGCATCATCGCCCCGTTCATCGGCATCAAGATCATCGACCTGCTCCTGGCCGTCGTGCCGGGGCTGCACTGACCTATAGAGAAAGGGAGGGGAGACCACTGTGAATGCCTACCTGCGACAGCTCGGGACCTCGTTCCGGTTCCTGGCCGTGGCGACGGTCCTGCTCGGCGTGCTGTACCCGCTGGTCATGTTCGGCGTCGGCCAGGCCGTCGCCTCCGCGCAGGCCAACGGCTCGATCGCCCAGCTCAACGGCCAGGCCGCCGCGTCGACCCTGATCGTCCAGGCCGTCCCTGACACGGAGACCCGGTTCTTCTTCCCGCGGCCCTCCGCGGTCAAGTGGGACCCGACGACATCCGGTGCGACGAACCTCGGTCCCTCCGACCCGGCCCTTGCCAAGGCCGAAGCGGATGCCCGCACGGAGGTCGCTTCCCGTGAGGGCGTACCCGAGTCGGCCGTGCCGACCGATGCCGTCTCGGCCTCGGCCTCGGGCCTGGATCCTGACATCTCGCCCGCCTACGCCCAGCTGCAGGTGCCCCGTGTCGCCAAGGCCACAGGCCTGAGCGCTGCCGATGTCGAGCAGATGGTCGCGGACGCGACGAACACCTCGGCGCTGAGCCTGCTCGGCCAGCCTGCGGTCAACACGACCAAGCTCAACCTGGCCATCGCCGCACGCATCAAGTAGGGCTCCCTGAAGGCAGGGGGCTGGAAGAATCGGGAGTATGGAACGCGGTAGCCTGCGCATCTTCCTCGGCGCCGCGCCGGGCGTCGGCAAGACCTACGCCATGCTCGAAGACGCCCACCGGCTGGCCGCGGCCGGCACCGACGTGGTGGTCGCCGTCGTCATGGACCACGGGCGGGCCGCCACGGCGGCGCTCACGGAAGGCCTTGAGCAGGTGCCGCTGCGCAGCGTCGAATACCGTGGAACGCACCTTCCAGAGATGGATGTGGACGCCGTCCTCGCACGGCGGCCGCACACGGCCATCGTCGACGAGTACGCGCACACCAATGCCCCGGGCAGCCGCCACCCCAAGCGCTGGGAGGACGTAGACGAGCTCCTCGACGCCGGGATCAACGTGCTCACAACCGTCAACGTCCAGCATCTCGCCTCGCTCAACGACGTCGTCGCATCCATCACCGGAACGCGCCAGCAGGAGGTCGTCCCGGACGCGATCGTGCGCAAGGCCGACCAGATCGAGCTGGTGGACATCCCGCCCGAGCTCCTGCGCCAGCGCCTGAGCTCCGGCCTCGTCTATGCGCCGGACAAGATCGACGCTGCCCTCGCCAACTACTTCCGGCTCGGCAACCTCTCGGCATTGCGCGAGATGGCGCTCATCTGGCTCGCGGACCGCGTCGAGGAAGGGCTTGCCGAGTACCGGCAGCGGCATCGGATCGAGGAGACGTGGCCCGCGCGTGAGCGCGTCGTCGTGGCCCTCACGGGCGGGCCGGAAGGCGAGGCCCTCCTGCGGCGGGCCGCGCGCATCCTCGCCCGCGTCAGCGGCGGCGACCTGTTGGCCGTCCACGTCCGCCGGCCGGACGGCCTCACCGAAGGCTCAGAGCAGTCCCTCGCTGCGCAGCGGAAGCTCGTCGAGGACCTCGGCGGCAGCTTCCACCAGATCGCGGGCGACGATGTCGCCTCGAGCCTGCTCGACTTCGCCCGCAGCGTCAACGCCACCCAGATCGTCGTGGGCGTCTCCCGCCACACGCGCCTCCAGCAGCTCTTCGGCGCCGGCGGGGTGGGCAGCGCCGTCGTCCGCGACTCCGGCGACATCGACGTGCACATGGTGACCCACTCGCTCGCCGGCCGCGGGCCGCGGTTCAGGCTCACGCCGGTCCTCGGGCGCACGCGCACACTGGTCGGCTACGTCCTTGCCTTCGTCGCGCCGATCGCGATGACCTTGGCGCTCCTGCCCTTCCCACAGCTCAACCTCACGACCCAGGCGCTCGCCCACCTGTGCGCCGTCGTCGCGGTCGCGTTCGTGGGCGGCCTCTGGCCTGCCGTCGTAGCCGCCGTCTTCGACTCCCTCCTGCTCAACTTCTTCTTCACCCCGCCCGTCGGCACGTTCACGATCGACGACCCCCAGAACGTCTTCGCGCTCCTGGTGTTCCTCGCCGTGGCGGTCGCATTCTCCCTCGTCGTCGGCGTCTCGACCCGCAGATCGCAGGACGCCGCCGTCGCCCGGGCCGAGGCCGGCACGCTGAGCGAACTCGCGCGGGGTTCGCTCGCGCGCGACCAGGGTCCCGAGGAGTTCCTCGAGCAGCTCAGGGGGGAGTTCCAGCTCGCCTCCGTGAGCGTGCTCGCCGAGGACGCCGGATCCTGGAAGGTGCGCTCCAGCGCCGGGATCGACGTCCCGACGAACCCCGAGGAGGCCGACGGCGCCGACCAAATGGGTGCTGGCCTCACGCTGGCCTGGAAGGGCCGGCCGCTCAGCGGTGGGGAACGTCGGCTCCTGGCGGCCTTCGAGGCCCACCTCACGGCCCTCCTCGAGCGGCAGCAGCTCACGCTGAGTCTCCGCGACACAGTCAAATTGGGGGAGTCGAACCGGATCCGCACCTCGATCCTGCGTGCCGTCTCCCACGACCTCCGCACGCCGCTCGCGGGGATCCGCCTTGCCGTGACCGCTCTCCGGCGGCAGCGCGGCAGGACCTCGCCCGAGGAGCAGGCCGAGATGCTCGAAGCCATCGATGGCTTCTCCGGCCGGCTCGACAACCTCGTCGGCAACCTCCTGGACATGTCCCGCATCGACAGCGAGGCGCTCTCGGTGCTCCACGAGCCGGTGACGTGGCTCGACGTCGTCTCCGAGGTCGTCGAGCAGCTGCCGGCCGATTCCGTGCGCGTCGACCTGGCCCCGAACCTTCCGGCGCTCGACGGCGACAGGGGCCTGCTCGAGCGGGCCCTCGCGAACATCGTCGAGAATGCCGTCAAGTACGCGCCCGACAGCGACATCGTGATCGTGGCGACAACCGGGGGCCTCCTTGCCCCGGGCATCGCGGATCGGCCCGTGAGCGAGCTGCGTGTGGTCGACCACGGCACCGGGGTCCCAACCGGGCGGGTCCTTGCCATGTTCCAGCCGTTCCAGCGGCTCGGGGACGAGGGCAAAGGCGCCGGGATCGGCCTGGGCCTCGCTGTCGCGAAGGGCTTCATCGAGGCCATGGACGGCGAGCTCACGGCCGAGCCGACCCCGGGCGGAGGCCTGACGATGGTGCTGCGCATGCCCCTGTACGCTGGGCCGCGAGACTAGGCCGCGGGCCGGCCTCTGGAACGAGGAAAAGGGACGATGAAGCGCGTTCTCGTGGTCGACGACGAGCCGCAGCTCCTGCGTGCGCTCCAGATCAACCTGCGGGCAGAGGGATACACCGTTGCCGTCGCAGCAAACGGCACAGACGCGCTGCACCTCGCAGCGTCGAATCCCCCCGACGTCCTCGTGCTCGACCTCGGACTCCCCGACATGGACGGCGCCGAAGTGATCCGTGGAATCCGCGGCTGGTCCGATATGCCGATCGTCGTCCTCTCGGCCCGGCATGGCTCGACCGACAAGGTCGAGGCACTCGACGCCGGCGCGGACGACTACGTGACCAAGCCCTTCGGCCTCGACGAGCTCCTCGCCCGCCTGCGCGCCGTCGAACGCCGCTCCGCCCACGCCTCACCGGGCGGGGTGATCGAAGTCGGCGACCTGCGCATCGACCTCGGAGCGGCGACCGTGACCCGCGACGGCGAGCGGGTCCACCTCACCCCGCGGGAATGGGGCGTCCTGCAGATGCTCGTGGCCAACCGCGGCAAGCTGATCACCCAGCGCCAGCTCCTCCAGACCGTGTGGGGGCCCGCCTACGGCGAGGAGACCCAATACCTGCGCGTCTACATGGCCCAGCTGCGCCGCAAGCTGGAAACCGACCCCGCGCACCCGAAACACCTCATCACCGAGGCCGGGCAGGGATACCGGTTCGAAGAATAGCTGACCGCCTAGCACCCCCGATCGCGCGAAACGACGGTCTCTGGGAGGGCACGAGGGCCAAGGCCTGAGCTGCCGTAGAGGAGACGTTTGTATCGGTAACCGATGCAAACGTTGAGCTACATCAGTTCGGGCTGGGCGAGGACGTGTCCGGTGATCGCCCCCCCGGGGGGCTCTACTCCACCAGTCAGCAACGGAAGACGATCTCGAACTCAGTTTCAAGGGATTCGGACCACTGACACCTTCAACACGCAGAAGTTGACAGGGAACTCGAAGGCCGACCAGCCCTACCGAATCGGCCGTTACTGGCTCAAAACCAAGATCTACACCGCGTCCGACGCGGTCGCAGGAGCAGTAATCGGACCACGATCCAGACCACGGCAGCTCGTCCTCGGCCTGTACGACAGCACCGGCCGACTGAGGGTCGCCGGGCGCACCGGGCCACTCGCTTCCGCGCAGGCGACCGCGATCGCGCCGTTCCTGCACGCCCCGACTGGCGGCCACCCATGGCCGGAAGAAGTCACCCCGCGCTGGTTCGGCCAGTTCGCGCGCGACACCGAACCAGTGCATCTGACCCTCGTGGAGCCCGTGGCCGTCGAGGTCTCAGCGGACGCCGCGAGAACGGGGATCGCCTTCCGGCATCTCGTCCGCTTCATAAGGCCTAGACCGGACACCGACCCCACCGGCCTGCGGGCGGGCTAGCGCCCATCCCGGCGACGCCGCCGGGGTCCTTTCGATTTGCGCGCGAGAGAGAAGAATCCCGCAGCCGCGACTATCGCGGAGACGACGATCAGCAGCGCCGGCACAGCGCTCACGGACTCGTCCAATCCGCACACCCCCCATCTGCCCAGGTCATCGCGCCTCCACGGTATCGTCCGCCCGGAGCACGGAGAACGGACTGCCGAACCACGTAGATCTGGGGCGTCCCAAGGCGTCCTCAGGGCGCCAACATCTCCTACCTGCCGGAATCGACCGGCCGAGAGATCTCCGGCCGGTCGAAGCGCTGCCCCGCCGGGTTCGGGGGCAGGACCGTGAAGACGAACACGGCGATGCCGCCCACCAGCGGGACGAGTCCGAGCAGGAGGAACCAGCCGCTGAGGTTCGCATCGTGGAGACGACGAGCCGTGAGCGAGAGGTTCGGCACGATCGTGCCGAGGAACAGCGCCAGGAGAACGTAGCTCAGAACCGCGAAGCCGGGCCCGCTCACGGAGTCGCGGGATCCGCCGCCGAGGGCGAACGCGAGCACTTCGACGACGATCCAGACGATAGCGAAGGCCAGCGCCACCCACCAGTACTCGGGCCGGCTCGCACGGCCGTGGAAGACCGCGTACTTGGTGAAGAAGCGCCTCACGGCCTGCACCGGGTTCGCTCCGTAGAACGGCGCCCACGCCGGTGGCTCTCCCGCCGTCGTCGGGTCGGCCTGGCCTTGCTGATACTGCCGATCGCTCACTGCGGTACCCCCTGTTTGCGAATGGTCTCCGAACGGGCCCATCGTAGCCGAACGGCACTAACAGCCCGGCCATGCCCGGGCCGACAAAGGGCCCCAGGGCTGCGCCCTGAAATCGGTCCTCGCTGCGCTCGGGCTGTGAACGGGTCGCGCCCCGTCGTCTCCGCTGCGCTGCGCCGCCGGGCCGCGAGCCCGCCTTGTTTTTCCGGCTGTCCTGCGGATTGTACGCACCCGCTCCACCGGCACAAGCCCCTCCTGCGTCGGGGCCGGCACCGGGGGAAATTCTGCTCCGGCGCTCGCTTCGCTCCCTTGTTCCCCTCCGCAGATTTTCCCCCGCCACCGCCCTACGGGTTGCTGCCGTCTCCGCGGGCGCAAGCGAACAAGTTCGCCAGCCGGAAGAGCAGAGTCAGATTGCATTCCGGGCTCTGCGCGAAGTCGAAGCCGCGGTGTCGAACCATAGCGACACGAAGCTAATGGTGGAGCTCGAGGCAATGCGTTCGGTGGCACGCACGCTACCCACCCTCAAGCACCGTGGCTTTGAGGGCGAAGCGGAGTCGCGGATCGTCTGCGCGGCTGGAATGCATATCGACCTGATGTACCTCAAGCACCGGCCCGGACGTTTGGGCCTGATCCCGTATGTCGAGCTAGGGGTTCCAGTGAACCCCTTGGGTGACTTCGGTAAAGGACCCGAGCCTATGGAGAAGCTTCCGATCCTCGGAGTGGTGGTTGGCCCGGCCCGCTATAAGGAGGAAGCCAAGGTGGGCGCTCAGGAGCTGCTTCGCTCCCACGGCCGCGAAGTCTTTGGCGTTACTGAGAGCAAGATTCCGTTTCGGTCGTAATGGCTGGTGACCGACGGCTCCACAAACGATGTCATGCGGTGGGTCGGTCGTGCCCACTATCCATCGCGCGCGCATAGTAGCTGTCAGGGCCGTAGCCGGAGTCGTCGTCCTCGCCGTGGGCTGAGGATTCGTCACCGTCGTCCTCGTCGTCCGGATGCGCTGACAGGCTGACTAGATAGGGCAGCAGGGCGGCTGTGGTTCCCTGGATGAACCATTCCTCGAGGTCCGCCAGTCCGGCGAGCCGCTTGATACGCTCGGAGCGCAGCTGGGCCTCGAGCACCTCCCAGTTCTCGTTGTCATCGCAGAGCAGCACGGCGACCGCGGCACGATGCGCTCTCGCTGGAAGGCTTTGAGGATTTCTTGGCTCTCTCGCGATGCCGGGACGAGGTTGGCGTTGGTCTTGCTTCGGTGGCAGTCGGTGCACAGGAGCTGCAGGTTGGACAGGTCGCTGGAGCTGCCCGCGATGTGGTCGATCTCTGTGCCAGGCAAGCCGCACTGGACGCAGAGGCCGCCGTCGCGTTCCCTGACCGCGGCCCGTGTCGCCTTGGGGAGGCGGCGCTCGGTGCTCGGGTAGCCTCCGGAGAGCATGAAGGCGGCCCGGAGCCTCAGCGCCTCGCGGACATCTTCCCGTTCGATGCGCCCGTCCCCGCGAACGTCCCTCCAGTAGCGGACCAGACTCGCCCGTTCGCGGCAGGGATCGGAGCAGAAGAGGTGGTTCCTCCGCGCCGCCGGCAAAGGGGTGAAGCAGTCCGCGCACGAGTCGGGTTCAAAGAGACGTCCCTGGACCCCGGGCACGGGCAAGTCGAAGAACCACGCTTCCCTCGCGGCGGCCAGCCGCGCTTTCTGGAAGTCCCTCATCGCATGCTCTCCGTCTCTCCAAGGGTGGGTACGGGGCGAGCATATGCCGGGACCGCCGCTCGGTTGCCTGCTGGGGCTGCCTCACGGACAGATGCGGACTTCCGGAAGGATCCTTTGTCCCAGATCCGATCCGGGAAGCTCTTCCACTACACGGGGGCGGGGGCAGGCTTCTGATTCAAGACCGCCCGAACTAGCGGTGAGCCAACTTTGTGACGGAATCACGGAGGGCATCCTCGCCGGCGCGGACGTAGTGGTTGAGAACGGTGGTGAGCTTGTCTCCGAGGTATTGTGCGACGACTTCCCAGGACTCTCCCAGCTCTTCGTGGAACCACTTGGTGGCCGCGTGGTGGCGGAGGTTGCGGTAGACGATCGTCTTGGGCCAGGCGTTGTCAGGATCGTTCTCGTCGACCCACTTGCGGACGCGATGCCAGCGCTCGTTGTGCATCTCGGGCTTCACCGGCAAGCCGGTCTCGGTGTCGATAAACAGCCAGAGCTCGTCTTCGGGTGCAACAGCGTAGTTCCACCACGCGACGCTCTTGTCCTTCTCACGCGCGGCGAGTGAGACTCGGCGCTGGCGCTCCGCCTCCTGTGCGTTGAGTACCTGTTGCAGTGTTGCCTTAGCGGGAAGCCTGAGCAGTTCCTTGACGCGGGGGAGGAGTTCGTCGCGCATCAGCGACTTGGGGAGTGGCACCTCGTGCAGCGTGTGGTTCTTTACCGGGCCACGGAAGCCCGCCTGCCCGCGCGGCGTGATCCACGAGCCGTTGACGTGGACGTAGCCGCGGTCGAAGAAGACGTCGATTGCGCGCAGTGCGTTCTGCTCGCCGAGGCGCAGGCCCCCGAAGCCGGCCACGCGGATCTTCGTGCCGAACAGGGGGAGTCGCGTCATCAGGGAATCGGTGCCTTCCGGCCCGCAGAGCTTGTCGGCGGCGTCGGCCATCGCCTTCACTTGACGGGTCTCCGGCCGCAGGCGGGGATCGACGTAGTGCGTGGTGGCTCCGTGCAGGACGTTGGCCTTGCCGACCTCCAGGCCGTCGAGCGGGTCGATGCTGCGCTCGAGCCATCCGAGCCTCCACGCGAGCTTGCGCATGGCTGCCAGCTGGCCACGCAGGTCCTCGCGGCCTCGGTTGGAGAAGATGGTCTTAGCGCCCTTCTCCATCACCATGCGACTGTGCTCGACGCGCCACTTCGTTACAGGCACGTCACCGATGGTGGGGAGGACGTGGGCGTTGAGCCGGGACTCGCGCTGTTCCATCGTGCGAGGCTGTTTGCCGCGCGCTCGGCTGTCCGTGAGGTACTCCTCGCCGAGCGTTCGGATCGTTCGTGACGCGCGCACGTGGGAGGCGACCGGAGTCTCCTTCTCGGTGTCGAGCGCGGCCTCGGCTTGGGCGAAGATTCTGCGGGCTTCCTCTTCGGTGCTCGCACGACGCAGCACTCGTTTCCACGGCTCGCCTTCGCCTGCCGGGGCTTTGAAGATGACCTGATAGCCGGTGCCGCCCGGGGGCGGGGCGTAGAGCCGGACGCGCCACGGCCAGCCGGTGCCGTCGATGCGGCGCTCCTTGCCCTGGGCGAGCAGGGTGGACTTCCTGCGCGACGCCATCGTGGCCACCCCCTCCTAATCTAGTGTTCGGGGACCCGCGGTCGTGGTGGTTTCGAGACGGTCCTTTGGGCCTCCTCAACCACTGAGTACGAAAAGTTTGCATCACTTGTTTACATCATTCAAGGCATACTGACGCAAATATCACTGGACGGAGTGGCAGGATATGGCGAATCGACTGGCAAGCGCGACCTCGTTGTACCTACGTCAACATGCGGAGAATCCAGTGGATTGGCGGGAGTGGAGCCCCGAAGCATTCGAGGAGGCCAAGCGTCGCGACGTGCCAATCTTTCTATCAATCGGCTACGCCGCATGCCACTGGTGCCACGTCATGGCCCACGAATCGTTCGAGGACGCCGCGACGGCGCGCGAGCTCAATGAACGCTTCGTGAGCGTCAAGGTGGACCGCGAGGAGCGCCCCGACGTCGACTCGGTCTACATGGCCGCGTGCCAGAGCCTCGGCGAGCAGGGCGGTTGGCCGCTGAGCATCTTCGCGCTCCCGGACGGCCGCGCCTTCTACGCGGGAACCTACTTCCCGCCCCGCCCACAGCCCGGCCGCCCGAGCTTCCGCCAAGTGCTCGACGCGGTGTGGGACGCATGGACGGAGCGCCGCGAAGGCGTCGAGCGCCAGGCGGCCGCGCTCGCCGAGGGGCTCGGCGGTGTGTTCTCC